>NZ_DATJPM010000089.1 GCF_035506375.1 Methanocella sp. | reverse complement strand
CCCTGCTGTGCGCCTCCCTGATATGCGGGCTGTGCCATCTGGCCCTGCTGTGCGCCTCCCTGATATGCGGGCTGTGCCATCTGGCCCTGCTGTGCGCCTCCCTGATATGCGGGCTGTGCCATCTGGCCCTGCTGTTCGCCTCCCTGATATGCGGGCTGTGCCATCTGTCCACCATATGACTGAGCCATCGCCGGAGCAATAAAGGCCGTTACAATGACCATCATGGCAAAGACCGCCATTACCTTTCTCAATCCATCCATCCTTAATCACCGTTTTTCAACTCCATATATGACGTTATATAGGTTGGCGAAATTGGCCGCATGAAAATAATTATCAAGCCGCTGTTTTCATTCACGCATAACTTTATTGCAAACTCATACATAGGAATTTATCGAAAAGCATGAAAGCGCTCGTAATCTATTATTCAAGGACCGGCAATACGAAGATAGCCGGTGAAGCTATCGCCAGAGAACTCGGCTGTGACGTTGAGGAGATCTTCGATACGGTTAACAGGTCCGGCCCGATCGGCTGGTTCATGGCCGGGAGACAGGCTTCGGGGAAGATGCTCACGAAGCTCCAGCCCTTGAAAAAGGACCTTGCCGGATATGACATCGTCATCATAGGCACGCCCGTGTGGGCCTACACCATGTCGACGCCCGTGAGGACGCTCCTCGCCGAAAATAAGGATAAGATAAAGAAAGTTGCCTTCTTCCTTACCATGGGAGGCAGAGGCGACGCCACGACCTTCCAGGGCATGGAGGAAGTCTGCGGCAAAAAGCCCGTAGCGACGCTGGCCCTACTGACGAAGAACGTAAAAAATGGCACCTACGTCGAAGCTATAAAAAAATTTGCAGGCAGTCTGAAGGCTTAAAGCCTTTTTATCATGTGCCTACGGCCGCGTCGGTCACTATCACGTAGCCGTTCGTGGCCTTGAATACCTTTATCACGTCGGCGCCATTGGCGGCCATGCCGGTCTTTTCCTTGCGCACGTTGATCGTTTTACCGCTGGCTGCCGACACTGTCAGTTCCTGGCTGTGCTCGTCGGGCTCGTCCACCGCCAGGACGACGGCATTTTCGACCATGCCCGCGGCTAGCTTCGAGTCCCCCAGCAGCGTATCGATGTCGCGGACCGCCAGGTCCCTTGTGAGCGCTTTATCCGGCGCGGCGAAGACGATAAAATTGCCCCGGCCACTCAGCTTATCGGCGTACGCCGAATCCTTTATCGCGGCCGTGAACAGCGAGAGCTGCGGTACGCTTTCCATGGTGGCGAGGATGCTCTTTCCCGAGTCTTCCATGGCCGGCGCCTTATAATGCTCGATGGAGCCCATGCCCATTCCCTGGAACATGCCGCCGAAAGGCGAGCCCATCATTCCCCCATACATGCCCATCTGCCCGCCCCCATCGAACGGGCTCTGGGCGGCCGCCGGCGCCGCTATAAAGAGCGCTGCGAACGCGACGAGCGCTAAAATACTTCTTAACCTATCCATCTCGTGCCCCCTTGTTTTTTTCAATGCGTATCGTTTTATAGGTTGCCAAAATAGGGCGCACAGAATACCCGCGTCGGCCGTGCTTTTTTAAAAAATGCACTCTTGCCACGCTTATGACAACCAAGAGTAATATTTCGGATGAGGCCTCGCTATCGACCTATAGGACGGTATTGCCGTTGCTTTTGGCAGGTTATCCACGATAGCCCTATATGGAGGCTTAGCGGTGGGCGACGGGGGCGGAGTCGGCGAGGGCGATGGGGACGGGCTCACGGTGGGAGCCGGGGCCATGGAAGGATGCGACGAGCGTATCACGGCAAACAGGGTATTTTCACTGTTAACGGCCAGTGTCAACGTGGGAGACGGCTGCACCGTAACGGACGGCTGTACAGTGACTTTCGGCGCAGGCGTCGACGATACTGACGGGGCAGGGCCGGTCGCGTGATCGCTGGAGGGCACTCCCGTTGTGACGATCGACCCATTTGGAGCGATAAATAAGCATATGGACGCGATGTTCGCCAATAATAGTACGAGCGTCAGCATATCGCCTTTTTTTATCATGCTTGATCACAAACCATTTGTTTTATAATTATATTTGTATAAAAAGCTTAGTGAATTATTGGTCGGCAGGTATGAGCATTTAGAGCAATCGATGGATATTTATGCCATATTAATTGTAATAAGATATGGTTCGGCGTTAATATGTCCCTAAATAAATATGCATTATTCGCTATGCTCACAATACTCATAGTATCGTTAAGCGGCTGTATCTGCGCGCCTCTTTCCGGCACCTCGCCGACCATCGTGCCGACGCTGACCGTAACGCCGGGGCCGTCAACCGCCCCGGTGCCCCCGACGATATCGCCTATCCCGAGTCTGAACACGGGGACTCAGATCATATGGAAGCTCCCCAGCGGGGATGGCCGGCTCGTGGTAAAAAACCAGGTCATCGGCCAGGATGCCGTCATCATCCTCGCTCCCGTGAGCGACCCGAAGAGCGCTGTGCTGGCGGTCTACGTTAAAGGCGAACATGAATGGACCGTGGACGGCATACCGGATGGGCAGTACGTACTCTACGACATGATAGGGACGAACTGGGACGACACGAATAAAAGCTTCCTGCATACGAGCGAGTACGCGAAATTCGACAGCACGCTGAATTTTTATACCACCGCTACCGAGTCAAAAGTTTACACGGTCACACTGAGCGGAGCCGCCGGCGGCGTCGACGGGCTGAGTACGGCCATAGATCCCGGGGATGTGCCATCGCTTGCAAGATAATTGCTGCGCCGAATAATTAATTTTAAGCGCATATGCTGGAATGTATCCATTTTTATCCATTTAAGCTCACGGAGTGGTGAAAAATAGTGCCTTCATACACTCTGAGCACTTAAACGAACTTAAAATCGGAATAATCAAACACAGCAGTCACAAATAATGCCTCCGATATGATAGTTGATAATAGAATAGACTAATAACATCTTCAAATATGGGCCTTTGCAGGATCATATCGCCGGCAGCAGGACCACAAACCGGCTGCCTTTCGTGCTATCTCCCTGGAGTCGGTCTTCGACCCTCACCCTTCCATGATAGGCTTCCACGAGCGTTTTTACCAGATACAGCCCGAGGCCTTTGCAGCCCGCCCTCGGAGATCCTTTCTGGGGACTGATAAATAACGTCACCTTCTTATCGTCCGGGATGCCCGGGCCGTCGTCCTCGATGCGAACGCGGCAATAATCGCCGTTATCTTCTTTTATCTTATCCATTTGTATGTTGATCGTGATATGGCCTTTCGAATGCTTGATGGCATTCCCGATGAGGTTGGAGAACACGTCATTTAAGAGGCCGTTAGCCATTACCTTGCAATCGCCCTGGATATTCTCGGTGATCGTGATATCCCTGCCGGGTACGTTCGAGTATTCCCGGGCCACATCATGAAGCACGGGGCCCAGGTCGATAACATGGAGCTTTTGCCCGTCATCATTTATCCACTGTAATTTTTTAACGTTCCTGATGAGGCTCGTGCTGCTCCCCAGCGCATCGAAGGGACGGGATATCAGCTCCCGGACTTCGCCGCTGAGGTCGGGCCGGTCCAGCGCCATCTCCAGGAAGCCGAGGGCGACCATGTTCATGTTATTGATGTCGTGGCTCATCAGGTCCAGGTACAGCTCGGCCTCATTCTTTGCCGCCCGCAGCTTTTCCTCGTAGTTCTTGCTGTCCGTCACATCGGACATCATGGCGATGTAGCTCGAGATGGCCCCCTCCGAGTCGAGCGTGGGAAACAGTTTTATCGAATAGTATTTTTTATCGCCGCCAGCCATAAGCAGCTGACTGACCCCTTCATAAAGCGGTATCTCTCTATTCCGGATACCTACGATCTTATCGCTCGTGCCCGGCGCATACACGTCGTAATCCTTAAAGAGGTTGAGCTTTCCGATCACCTCGCCCTGGCTTTTACCCGTGAACTGGATAAAGGCCTGATTTGCCAGCACGGCATTGCCATCCACATCGAAGATGCATATGGCGTCGGGCGACTGCATGATCAGGTCGGACATCAGGCTCCTTGCGCCGTACAGCTTTTTATTTATCTCTTCGACCGTGGTCACTTTCACGTTGCCCAGCGCGATGAAGAGCAGTGAGATCCCGCTAAAAATGATCATCCCGTCATAAAAAAGCTGTGCACATCCGATCGTATGGTATATGCCAAGGAACTGCAGCAGCATCAGCACATCTCCCCCGAGGGATAATAAATAGACGCAGATGGGGACCGAGATCACGTACCGAAGCTGATTTTCCATGGAGGCCAGAGCGAGCAGCGAGCCCATGGAGAGGATAACGATGTCCAGGATAATGGATACGGTATATACCATGACTCCGACGCCGTAGCTCACACCCCACCGGTAATTCATGACGACGAGCGATATTATCGTTATGGCAGAGATGACGTTAAAAGCGACGATCAGGGAAGAGATGTGTGGCCACGATGCCCTTTGCCGTTCCAGCGTCAAATAGAGAAAAGTTAGCAGGACCGGCATGTAAGTGATGACCGTTGCCGCCTGGCCGGCTATGACCAGCGAAGGGTCGTTGAGCAGCTGCGGCAGGATGAACCAGAGAAGAGCCGAAAGCGTCAGCAGGACGTACATGAGGAAGAGGCTCAGGAATAATAGCTTCTGGTCCCTGTTCGTGCTTTTCCAGCAGAGGTACAGGGACAGCGGCAGGCAGAGGAGGACCATGAACGCGATTGCAGCGGTCGAAAAAAGGCTGATGTCGGGGCTGATGACCGGCGAGATGAGTAGTGAGACGATGAGGAGGAGGAAAGCGACCTGGATTACGATCAGGAATCCCATCAGCGCATTAAAGCTTCTTGCGTTGAGCACATCTCTCAATATCGGGCCCCCATGGTCTATAAAAACAATGACCTTTCTCGATATATAGGTATTGAGCAGCAGGCTATTGCATCGGATTTGAGATATTAAGTGGATAATTTATTTTTACTGAGGAATGTCAGGCCTATTAATCCTCTATGCTGCGTTGAATAAATCTTATATGTCCTGCACTTCTCTGGCTTAAGCCCGCGAAACCTGCTAAGCCCGCGAAGACGTTTCGAGCGCGAAGGCCGCGAAGCTACATTAAAAGATGATTTAATATTAAATGAATGAGCTTAGTCACAATTGCTGTGCTGGATATGCCCTTTTAAGTCTCAGAGTGTACGGAGTCACTATTTTTCACCACAAAGACACGAAGAGCATGGAGGCCCACAAAGACTTTTTTATAATTAAGAGACAAAGGACACAGAGCCGCTTTTTGAACTTATAAGATACAAAGGATATGAAGGAACGATGGTAAAAGTGCTCTTGTTCATTCCACTGTGTCTTTGTATCCTTCGTGCCCTGATGTCAATGAACCGGCTTTGTGTTCTTTGTAACTTAATCTAAAAAGAAAACTTTGTGGGCCTCCGTGCTCTTCGTGCCTTTGTGGTGAAAAATAGTGCCCTCCGTGCTCTTAAAAAGCTTATAATACGGGAGTAATTCAACACAGCAATAATATTAAAAAAATTGGTGCCACCTGGTGTAAACTTGGTACCGCTTAGTGATTAAATAAATATTCCGTGCGGCCTGGTGTAAACTTGGTGCCGCTTGCTAACACAAGAGTTTCAACCACACCAGGTTTACACCAGGCGGCACCAATATTATTTATATCACCAGGCGGCACCAAGGTTACACCAGGCCGCACCAACGATTTTTAATAAGTCTCAGAGAACTTAGAGCCAGCTTCGAGCCACTTTGAGGCTGAAAAAGTCTTCGAGCATTCTTATTATGCTTAGAGGATTTTAACTGGTTTTAGAGTTGTTCGACTCTTATGTTTCCGGTCTTGCCGATGGTTTCGAAGGTCGCCTTATCGCCCATGCGCTTGAACTCGATGCTGATCTTCTCGCCGCCGACGACCATGTTCTTGATCGTGACAATGTTGAGCCATTCGGGCAGCTCTGGCTTCACGTAAAGCACGTTATTCGGAGCGTCCGGGTAGAGGCCAAGCATGGTCTGCATGAAGAGGATAATGCTGCCGGAGGCCCAGGCTTGCGGGCTGCAGGTGGAATGGTAGATGACGGGCGCCTGGTTATCCTCCCGCTGGTAGCCGCAGAAAAGCTCTGGAAGCCGGTAATCGAAGTACTTGCTAGCGTCGATGAGCGACGTGATGACGGAATTCGCCTCCCGGGTGTAGCCATACTTCTTGAGGCCCCACAGGATGAGCGAGTTATCATGCGGCCACACCGAGCCGTCGTGATAGCTCTGCGGGTCGTAGGCGGCCTCCTTCGAGGACAGCGTCCTGATGCCCCAGCCGGAGAACATGTCGGACTGCATGATGCGTTTCGCCACCGTATCCGCTTTTTGCTCCTCCAGGATGCCCGACCAGAAGCCGTGGCAGGGATTGCTCGTGACGGAGTTGACCTGGCGCTTGTCCTTATCCAGCGCCTCGGCGTAATAATTCGCTTCCGGCATCCAGAAAACGTCGTTGAACTTATCCTTGAGGGGCCTGCTCTCCGAGAGCATCTTTCGGGCCAGGTCGCCGTCCGGATACAGCTCCGCATAGCGCCGCTTCGCGTCGTAGGCGTATCCCTGCACTTCGGAGAGCGCGATGGGCGGCGACGCAAGCTGGCCGTCGGCGAACACGATGGAGTTATGGGAGTCCTTCCAGCCCTGGTTGATCAGGCCCAGCCGATCTGACATACGGATGTATTCCACGAAGCCGTCCTTGTCCATGTCCCCGTAATCGTCGATCCAGCGAGCCGCCGCCTCTGCGCCCTGCTTCAGGTCCGCATGGACCTTCTCGTCGGCAGTCCACTTATGGTACTCCGACATCAATATCAAATACAGCATCGTCGCGTCTATAGTGCCATAGTAGGGCGTGTGCGGGATGTGGTGCAGGTTCGCCAGCTCTCCCTCCCGAATCTCGTGGAGGATCTTGCCGGGCTGCTCGTCGGTCCACGGGTCCACTTTTGTGCCCTGGTATAGCGTCAGGAACCTCAGAGTGGAGGCGGACAGCGACGGGTTGAGCATCAGGGTCTGGAAGCACGTGATGAGGCTGTCCCGCCCGAAGATGGTGTCGTACCATGGTATGCCGGCCGCCGGGACTAAAAGGTCCTTCTTCGTGTTGATGATGAGCGAGCGTAGATCCAGTATGCTCGTCTCGATGACGTTGTTCATGACCTCGTTGTCTGTCGATATCTGCGTCAGCCCCCGCTGCCAGCGGTCGTAGGACTCCTCGATCTCCTTCTTGGCCTCCACGAACTCCTGCCGGATTACCGGCACTCCGCCCAGCGTCATGACCACCTCGATGTCGATCTCCCTGGTCTCGTACGGGGCGATCTCTAGATCGAATTGCGCCGTATCCCACAGAATCTCGGGGGTGGGCTTAAAATAGAACTCGGTGCGCCGGATGACGTTATCCAGGCCCTCGTAGCGCAGGATGATGTTCTTCCCCTCCTCGCCCTCGATGATTGCTCGAAGGCCTTTTCGGTGGATGTTCACCCCCTTGACCTCGAAGATGTCCCGGAAATCTGTGTCGTAGGAGAGCGAAAGCTTTAGCTTTACGGGAAAGCCGTTCGTGTTCTTGATGAACGTCTTCTCATAAAAGTTCGTGCTGATGAACATCGTTCGCAGGATGTGAAGAGTGCCCTCGGGTATGGTCTGCCCGTCCGACTTGATCTCCGGGTTCGTCAGCGAAATGTTCGCGATATAGCCCTTCCGGGTAAAGCTCAGAGGTATGAGGGGCTTGCTATCGAGCTGCAGCATGTACAGGTTCAGGTATCTCGTGTCAGACCTGAACAAGCCCAGCGGCGTGCCTCTCGGCACGTTACCGCTGCTATCGGTGACCATGAAGGTCGTCCCTTCGTTGATGACGATCGTTCCATCCATAACCGGGCCAGCACTGTGCTAGGTCGTCCGGGACGTCGTGCAGCCGGCGCCTTTCAGGCCCTGCCTGGGCCGCGTGGCCGTATTTTTTATCCGCTGCATGACGCTGTCGCTGACCAGCCGCTCGTACAGATTTTCCATCCGCAGTGCCATTTTTCTCGAATCGAACCGCTCCAGGGCGACCTCCCGGCCATTCTTTCCAAGGTATTCACCCAGGCAGGCGTCGGCTATGAGACGATCGATGCCCTCTGCAAGCTCCCGCGCCAGCGTCTGCGGGTCCTTATCCACGACGAGACCGTTGATACCGTGGTACGTACTCTCAACCAGCCCGCCGCTGTTGGTGACAATGACTGGCCTGCCGCAGGCCATGGCCTCCACCGGCGCGATGCCGAACGCCTCGCCCTTATAGAAGATCGTCGGGTAGACGACCACGTCTGCGGCGTTCATGTAGAGCGGCATCTCGCTGCCGCTGGCGCTGACGAAGATGACGTTCTTCTCCATGTCGTACTCGCGCAGCAACTCGCCTACTCTGGCCTTGAACGATTCCCGCTCCTCGTCGAAGTCCACGGAATCCCCGTTGCCGCTCAGTATGAGGCACAGGTCCGGGTACTTATCCTTGAGCAGTCCCGCGGCCATGATGCTGTGCAGCGAGCCCTTCGATTCGCAGGCCCGGGCCGGGTGGAAGATCACCCTTCGCCCTGCAAGGCCCAGCTGCTCTTTGATCCGCTGGCCGTCCAGCGCACAGTATTTATTCAGGTCGATGCCGTGGTAGTGGACTTCCATCTTATCGGGGTCCACCTTCGCGTCGAAGATGCACGGCCATTTCATGTAATAGCTGACGGCGACGAGCCGGTCCCAGCCGATGTCCTTTAGCAGGTGCCGGCAGAGGTCGTCCTTCCAGTAGTTATGGACCGTGAGCACGATGGGAATGCCATATTTCTTCGAGATCTCGTCCAGACACTCCGCGTGGTCGGGAACAAAATAGTGGAAGTTATGGGCATGTATAACATCGGGATCCTCCCGCTCGATGAACCGCTCCATCATCTCACGCACACGATCGTAACGGTCCTGTCCCGGGTAATTTAGACAGTAGCGGATAGACATTAGCTCGTCGTCCACGATCCGGCACCACGGGTAATCGGCGGGATCCCTGTCGGGATGCGGGGCGGTCAATATCGAGACCTTATGCCCCATCCTGGCTAGCTCTTCGTACAAGTAGACAAGATGGGACTCGACGCCTCCCACCACCGGCGGGAACGCCCAGTGAATTACGCCTATCTTCATCGCATCAACCCAAACCAGATTTCTATTGGGGTTTTTTATAGGTACCCTGCGTAAAAAGCACTAAAGACGTATGAAGACCTTGCTTTTTAACAGCGCCATGCGCTAGTGCTCTAGCGTCTTTTTCTTCGTCATCGACACGCTGGCCTCCCGGGAGGCCTCGGTGGTGCCCCCGCTTTCGACGAGCCTGGCCAGTATGAGCCGGTTATAGAGGTCTTCCATCCTGAGCGCCATCCGGCACGCGTCGAACCGCTCGATGGCCACCTCACGGCCGTTGGCGCCCAGGTACTTACGTAGCCCCGGCCTCTCGATGAGCAGCTCGATGTTCCGGACCAGCTCTCCGGTCAGCACCGCCGGGTCAGCGTCCACGATAAGGCCGTTGATGCCGTGTGCCGTGCTTTCCGGCAGGCCGCCGTTCCTCGTGACGATCACGGGGCGGCAGCATGCCATGGCCTCCACCGGCGCGAGGCCGAACGCCTCGCCCTGCGGCAGTATCGTGGGATATACGACGATGTCGGCCGCGTTCATGTAGGCGGGCATTTCTTCCGCCGGTATGCTCACGAACTGAATGTTATCCGAAATACCCAGCTCCTCGATCAGCTGCCGTACCTTCGAGATAAAGGCCGGGCGCTCATTCTCGAAGTCCACGGTATCTCCGTTGCCGCTGAGCACGAGCAGTATATCCGGGTATTTCTCCTTAAGCCGGGATATGGCCTCGATGCTGTGCATCGTGCCTTTCATCTCGCACATGCGGGCCGGATGGAAGATCACCTTTCGCCCCGCGAAGCCGAGCTTTTGCCTCTGAGCCTCACGGCCTTCGACGGGCCGGTATTTATTCAGGTCGATGCCGTGGTATTGCACTTCCACCAGGCCCGGGTCAAGCTTCGCGTCGAAGAGACAGGACCGCTTCAGGTGATAGCTCACCGCGACGACCATGTTCCATCCTATATCCCTCAACAAGTGCCTGCAGAGGTCGTCCTCCCAGAAGTTGTGGATGGTAAGCACGATAGGTATGCCGTACTTCTTGGACAGGATGCCCAGCGCCTCGGCGTGGTCCGGGAAGAAGTAATGCAGATTATGCGCGTGGATGACGTCCGGCGAATAGTCCCGGATATAGCCTTCCAGCATCGTATAGATCTCCTGCCATCTCCCGGGTCCTGCCGGCACTTTAAGCAGGTGATCGATATCCATTAACTCGTCTGAGACAACCGTGCACCAGCCGGTGCTTCCGTCCTCCCTCTGAGGGTGCGGCGCAGTCAGTATCGACACGTCGTGGCCCATGCGGGCAAGTTCCCCGTAAAGATAGCCAAGATGGGACTCGACCCCTCCGACCACAGGAGGAAAAGCCCAGTGCACAACCCCTATTTTCATAGTATCATCCACTTTTAGTTATCATCGGATTTTTTTATAAGTACGCTGCTTTTATAACATTAATCGGGCTATAGCGGGATTTTTTAAGCGCTGCCGCGGTGGCATTAGCCTCCCGCCATCGGCGGCAGGATAGTGACCACGTCGCCGTCCCTAAGCTCGGTATCCAGCCCCTTGAGCGAGCGAGCCTCCCGGGCGTTGACGAAGACGGCGATATGCTCGTTCATCTTTCCCGTGGCCACGTCATAGATACTTTTTCGGAAATCGGGCCTCGCCAGCTTCGAGAGCTCCTCCATCAGCCCTTTAAGGGTAAAGCCCGGCTTAGCCTCGAACGCGTATCTGGAGCAGCCAAAAAGGCTCCGGGCATGACCGATGATATCCACGCAGACGGGCATGTCACGCGGCCCTGGCCTCTTCCGGCCCGACGCCCTCGGCCCGTAATTCTTCGGCGACGAAATCCAGGCCCATCTCGTGCAGCTTCTCCGGCGTCGGAACGCCATTCTCGTCCCAGCCACAGAGCTCGTAGTATTTCGATAGCATCTCCGGCACGTGGGCGACGCTGCCCTTTGCCATGCCCGCAGTCAGCGGCACCGTCGAGAACTTTTTAGGCAGCGAGTCCTGCGCCCTGCCCATGCCCTCCCGCGCCCCGAACGCCCGGGCAATGTTAATCGAGCGCTCTCCCGTCTTCCAGAATTCGGGCCACTTGTAATTGAAGCCCGTCGCCGCGTTCACCAGCCGGATAAGGTCGTCCTGGAGGCTGAGCTCGTTGCCCGCGAACCGGCATACGCACAGGCAGTCCATGATCGCCGAGCCCTCGTTGTCCCGCTTGACCAGCGATGGCTTATCGTCCGTCGTGAACGGATCGGTGCGCTCCGGTGCCGAGAGCCACTCCTTATTAAACACCCACGGCTTCAGGTGATCCGCGCCCCGCTCACACCTCGCGTAGGCAAGCGCCGTGCCTTCCCCGCTCCTCGGGTCGTAGGCCGGTATTTCCAGGCCCTTTACCTGCGGGGCAAAGTCCATGGAGCCCCTGCCGATCTCCTCCGCCGCCCTCCGGCAGCCGTTTGCCACAAGGCGGCCGAGGCTGCCTTCGCCTTTGCCCGCCGCGTGGATAGCCGCCATCCACGCGTTCACGTCCCCGAACCGCAGGTCGATGCCGTTGGTCGCTCCGGCGCCGATGAGGCCCTTAGCGGAGCAGTCCATTAAAAATGCTATGGTATCGCCCACGGACATGGTATCGAGCCCGTAGCCGTCCAGTAAATAATCGGCCAGCGATATGGCCTTCGCGTCGTTGATGCCGCAGTTAGAGCCCAGCAGGCCCACCGTCTCGTACTCGGGGCCGTCGTCGATCTTTCCCTCGAAGCCCGGCTGCTCCAGCACGTGGAAGTGCGTACACTTGACCGTGCAGTTCCAGCATGGGTGCCAGTTCTTGCCGCCGTTCCACAGCTCCATCCGCAGCGCTTCGCCGCTGATCCTCTCCGCGCCCGGGTTCTTATCGCCCGAGAAGTCGTTATACGGCAGCGCACCGGCCGCGTTGACGCCCGACAGGATATTAGGCGTCCCGCGATAGCGCAGCGCGTCGCTCGTCACCGGGTTCCTGTTGAGCCGCGCGTTCTGCTCCCTAACCAGGCCCATCATCGTATTCGCGTCGTGGAGCTGTGGCCTCCGGCTGCCGAGGACGGAGATCGCCTTTAAGTTCTTGCTGCCCATGACGGCGCCAACGCCTCCCCTGGCCGCAGCCCTGGCGTCGGCGATGATAGCCGCCAGCATATCCTTTCGCTCTCCGGCAGGCCCGATGCTCATGACCTTTATGGGCTTCTTCGTCGGGCCATGGAGCTTCTTTACTTCCGCCTCCGTCTGCCATGTGTCAAGCCCCCACAGGCTCCTGGCGCTATAGATGCCGATGTCGTCGTCCTGGATGTGGATGCGGACCGGCTCGGCCGCGGCGCCCTCGAGGATGATGCCGTCGTAGCCCGCGAACCGCAGCTCCGGGCCCCAGAAGCCGCCCATGTACGAGTCCGTGAAAGTGCCGGTCGACGGAGACTTCGTCGCCACCACGGTGCGGTTCCCCAGCGGGGCCGGCGTGCCCGTGAGCGTGCCCGTGAACAGGTATAGCCGGTTGTCCGGCCCGAGGGAGTCGGTGCCCTTCCGGATCTCCCGAAAAGCGTAATATGCCGCCAGTCCCTTGCCCCCAAGGTATTTTCGTGCAACGTCCTCGCCATATTCCTCGATGATTATGCCACCGTCAGTCAGGTTGACGCGTATCAGCCTGCCGCTAAGTCCCTTCACATGATCACCTTCCTAATGGCTTTCGCCCCCTTCACATAATCGTCCACGATCAGCTTTTCTGCGTCCGACAGGCCCTCGAGAGGCGGCCGGACGTGCCCGCCGGGAAGCCCTTTCTGCGCCAGCATGTACTTCACGGCCGCGGGAAATGTACCTACGTTCATCGCCCGGATGAAGTCGTTCAGCGTGCCCTGCATGGCGAACGTTTTTTTCAGGTCGGCATCGGCCGCCGCACGGTACATATCCACGCATGCCTCGGGCGCCACCGACGCGCTGCCTATCATCATGCCTTTTGCGCCCATGCATATCCCGTAGCTTACCAGCGGGTCGGCGCCGACCATTACAGAAAAGCCTTCGGGTGCCCGGCGTATGAACTCCATCATCCTGGCCGGGTCCCCCTCGCTGTCCTTCAACCCGACGATCCGCTCGTCCTCGGCGAAGGCGTCCATGATGTCCGGCATCAGCCGGTTCCCTGAGAACTGCGGGATGTTATATGCCATCACCGGCATGTCGACGCTCTCCGCTAAGTCGAGGTAGTGCCGCGCCATGCCTTTGGCCGTCGGGTGATAAAAATAGGGCTCGACCGCGATGATAGCGTCGACGCCCAGGTCTTTCAGGTACTCGGCCATCCTGATCGTCTGCCGCGTCGACGCGCAGCCGGCGTTTATTATGACCTCAAGGCGGTTTGCTGCCCCGACGATAGTATCGGCGGCCTTTTTTCGCTCCTGCTCGCTCATCATGGCGAACTCGCCGATGGTCCCAAGCGCGAGCAGGCCGTTCACGCCCGTGGTCTCGAAATACGAGACCAGGTCTCTCAGGCCCGTCTCGTCCAGGTCGCCGTTCCGCATGAACGGCGTAGGTATTGCAGGATACACTCCTGCCGGATGATACACGAAAAAGTCGCCCCCTCTCAATATAAAATTTAACCGGGGGTTTTTAATGATTGGCTGGATTATACGCGGTATCGTTTCGCCGCGTCCAGCATCCGCATGTATTCTACGAGCGGGAACGACAGCTTATCCGGTAATTTCTTAAAGAAGCCGACTTCGGAGATCTCTCCGGCATCGGGCATAATGGAAAGCTTCTTTCCCACGTCGCCCATGTAGACGAGGCCTCCGGCCTCCACTTCCAGGACACGCAGCCCGCCCACGTCGTAGCCGGTCTCCTCGTGGAACTCCCGGACGGCAGCTTGCTCCGGCGATTCACCGGCGTTCACCTTTCCGCCGGGCATTTCCCAGGAACGGCGGGCATGGCGCACCATCAGGAACTCGTCGTCTCGAAAAGCGATGACATAAACGTAGCTAATGCTCATTCATTCACGACAAAAAAGTGAATACTCTATGCGATGTTAAAAAATTTTCCATCGCATAGAGGCATAACTTTGAAAAGTAAGTCTGTTTAGATCGCGCCAAGGGCCATCGTCACGATGCCCTCATACTTCTCCTTCAGGCTGTACTCGTACTTAGCATCGTACGAGTTCTTATGGGCGTGCAGGATGCCCAGCTTGGAGTGAATCACTCCCAGCATGGCGGTCACCTGCTTCAGCGTGATGCTGTAGCCGCGCTCCATAAGGATCCTGTGAAGCGTGTCTGCCGTCAGGCTCTTCATCTTGACGAACGCCTGAAGTACGATCCTCCTGATACCCTGTACGTCGGTCGCCAGATAATCGTGCAACCGTTTGTTTATCTCGTTTACGACAAAATCCATTTAATCCCCATCCCTTGATTTGCCTTTTAACCCCTTATAGGTTTATTACTTTATCCTAAGGTATAACATATTAATATTTAACACTTTCTTAAATGATTATGCTACATCCGATAGTAATTCTAAAATTGAATTTTATTGTTCCTGCTTGCCGGTTTTATAAAATTATTTTAGTTAAAACATTATATAATGGCTATTTTAAAAAGCGTAAAAAAAACGGACGTCTGCCATAGCGGCCGTATATTTAAATCGGAGTGCGGCTACCGGGAATTGAACCCGGACTTCGAGCTTGGGAAGCTCACGTCATAGCCACTAGACCATAGCCGCGCTTCGTACAATTGATAAGATTATTCGTATATGTATTTTTTGATTTCCAGTGCTATGTTGAATAATGCCTTTTAATTCTCCGAGTACACGAAGGCACCTCCGTCTCGTATATAGCTGAAAACACAAGAGTAATCCAGCATAGCATAAAATTTTTCAAACAGCAGATCTTTAGCCCAGGAACTTGATGGCGTCGTCGCAGAACCGGAGTGCGTCTTTTCGCATTGGCCGCTCGCCCGACCGCTGGAACACGATGAGCCGGGAGTTCCGGAGGATGCGAAAGTCGTCCATCTCGCCCACGATGCGCTTTGATTTTCGGATCATTTTCGAGAGCTTTATGGGCGCCTGTATCAGAGAGGCGCTCCAGGCGGACTCGATGAACCTTCGCTCGGAAAGCGCGGGCAGCGGTGGAAAGTGCTGTCTCGTGTGGCCTTCTTCGAGGGCTCGTGATTTTTTGTAGTCCAGGCGGCCGTAGATCTTTCTCAGGAAAATAAGCATGCTGCGTTTCGAAGCAATATTACCATACATGACGCTCTCGACTTTTGGTATGCGGAGAATGCGGTATACGACTGAGCGGCCGATGGTGTCGTGGGTCAGGATGTGCCTTACCCCGTCCGGGCTTATGAGAAGTATCTTGTCAACAAGCTTCGGATGCTCGAAGGCGGCCTTCAGCACGTACTGGGCGGTGGATGGGCCGGATATAATGGACAGCTTCTCCCGGATGACCGACTGCAGGAAGCCTTCGATAAGCCGCTGATAGTGTGTGGAGCCATACTTCAGGCGGGACTTTTCATGCTCGATGCCCGGCGGGTCGAGCGCGTACATTTTAAATGTTCCAGCCATGCAGTCGAAGATATGGCGCCAGTAGTATGAGCCGCATCTCGCCGATAATCCCATTGTCATGAGCACGGGGCTGCCTTCGCCTTCCATGTGGTACGTGATCGGCTCGCCGTTGAAGTCGTATATGCCCGTATAGCCGCCTAGCGGGTCCGCGTTAAGCATCGCTTCAAGGTAGCCGTCTAGAGGAATAAAAGTTGACAGCCGGTTCAGCGGCTGTTTTTGGGCTTCACGACGCGCCGTTCCATGAGAAGCGCCGTGGTGAGCACGTGAAATAGCGGCATGGAGCACCGGCCGAAGGCCGCGGTATGGCTGCCGCGAATCGCCCGTGCGGCGTCCTCGCCTTCGGGCACCAGTGTACCGGCGTTCGCGATCTCGGCGCCAAAATGCGCGTCACTGCCGCCGACTTTGCAGAGGTGATAGTCGTCCGCGTAGTGGCCGGCCATCGAGTTAGACCGCCGGAACACGCACCTGGCGTTGAGGACCTCCACGGCGTCCATTTTGTTCGAGTCCTTATCCGTGAGCCAGAACGCCGAGCCCCGCATGCTGTCAAACGGGTGGGGCACGATGGCGACGCCGCCCTGCCGATGGATAGCATCGATGACCTCCATGTGCTCGCGGGCTGTGATCTCCTCGTTCAGGAATAGGCCGATGACGTCTCCCCGGTCGGTTTTTATTTCCGCGCCGACGATGACGTCCAGGCCTTCGGGCTTCAGCTTTTGCGCCTCGAGGCCGCCCCTGATGGTGTCGTGGTCGGTGATGGCGATACCATCGAGCCCCCGCTTCCTGGCGATTCGGATGGCGTCAGCTGGCTTGATGGCCCCGTCGCGAGAGTAAATGGAGTGCGTGTGTAGATCGTATTTTAGCATTTATTGACCACGTCGGCGTTTGCGATTATGACCATGATAGAGGCGAGCGACTAAATATTTTTCTATTTTTAAAAGCCACTAAAACGATAAGAACCACAAAGGTTTTTTTAGCCACGAAGCGACCCTAAGCGGGCCTGAAGCGACACGAAGGCATCATTGAATATTTAAAAATCGTTGGTGCGGCCTGGTGTAACCTTGGTGCCGCTTAGCGATTTTTAATAAGTCTTAGAGAACTTAGAGCCAGCTTCGAGCCACTTAGAGGCTGAAAAAGTCTTCGAGACGCTTAAACTTTTTTCGAGTGACTTAAAGCAAAACAAATAAGTGTGGGACATGGGGTTTTACATCATCCCCATGCCGCCCATGCCGCCCATGCCCATGCGGCCGGCCTGCATCTGCCGGGCCGCAGCAGCCTGGGCCTCGCGGATGGTCCTCTCGTCGGGGCCGCCGGAGGCGATGACGTCGTCGATGCGAAGGATCATCGTGGCCGCCTCGGTCGCCGAACCGATGGCCTGGGTCTTAACGCGCAGGGGCTCCAGCACGCCGGCCTTGAGCATGTCTACAGGCTTGCCCTCGAAGACGTTCAGGCCAAAGTTCTTGCCACCCTTCTTCTCATGCCTGCTCCTCAGCTCGACCAGCATATCGATGGGGTCGAGGCCGGCGTTCTCGGCAAGCGTCCTCGGGATAATGTCCAGGGCGCCCGCGAAGGCCTCTATGGCCAGCTGCTCCCTGCCGCCCACGGACGAGCCGTATTCCCTGAGCCGGAGGCCCAGCTCCGTCTCGGGAGCGCCGCCGCCGGGCACCACTTTCTTATCCTCGATGACGACGCCGACGACCCTCAGCGCATCGTGCAGGGCGCGCTCGTACTCGTCGATGGACGTGAAGCTGCTGCCCCGGAGCATGATAGTCAGCGCCTTCGGGTTCTTGCACTTCTCGATGAACAGGAGTTCGTCCTCGCCGGAAATGAGCCGCTCCTCGACCAGGCCCGCGAAGCCCAGGTCCTTAGGTTCGATTTCGTCCAGCTTGGTGACCACACGGCCGCCCGTGGCCTTAGAAAGCTTGGCGATCTCCGACTCGGACACGCTCTTTACGGCCAGGATACCGGCCTTGCCGAGGTAATGGGCGGCCAGGTCCTCGATCGACTTCTGGCATAATACGACGTTTGCGCCCGACTTCTTGATCGCCTCGACCTTACGGCGAAGGATGCTCTCCTCCTGGCTCAGGAAGGACTGCATCTGCTCCGGAGATCGGATCTTAATGCTCGCGTCGATCTCGGTCTTCTTGATGTCAATGGCGGTGCTTAAGAGTAATATCCTGGCGTTCTCGACCTTCTTCGGCATGTTGGGGTTTTCCCGGCGCTTATTGAGCACGATGCCCCTGACGATGCTTGAGCTCTGGACGCTTGAGCCGGTCTTCTTCTCGACCTTGATGTTATCGACGTCCACCTTACCGCCCTCCTCTACGGCGAGCACGGCATCGACGGCGAGCTCCGAGAGCGTATCGCCCACGGCGCCGGCACTCTTGCCGGTCATGGCGGTTAGCGCGACCTTCTTCAGGACGTCCTTGCCCGATGCGGGGATGGCGATCTCGGACAATAGCTCGTTCGCCTTCGCCGCCGCCAGCCGGTACCCCGAGGTGATGACCGTCGGGTGGATGCCCATGTCCATGAGCTCCTGGGCCTTCTTTAATAAGGCTCCCGCGAAGATCACGGCGGTAGTCGTGCCATCGCCGACCTGCTCGTCCTGGGTCTTCGCGACCTCGACGACCATCTTGGCCGCGGGATGCTCGATGTCGATCTCTTTCAGGATCGTCACGCCGTCGTTGGTGACGGTGGTGTTACCCGTCGAGTCGACGAGCATCTTGTCCATTCCCTTCGGCCCGAGCGTGCTGCGCACTGCCTCGGCGACGGCCATTGCCGCTATGATGTTGTAACTTTGAGCGTCCCGGCCCTTCGACTGGGTCGTGCCCTCTCTCAAAATGTATATTGGTTGGCCACTTTGTTCAGCCAAGTTAAAATACCTCCATAAATGTAATACGGGGTATTGTAGGTTTGTGATTCTATAAATAAATTGCCATCCGGCGGGCCGGCAGAAGTACGGCATTCAGGCGAAGGTCGGTCGTGTTACAATATGATGAGAAAAAGCGCCGTGGCCAGCTAAGTATAAATAATAACATGAATATCTTACTTCCGGCTATGGACGGGATGGTCACTTATATCGGGCTGCTTTTTATTTCGCTTATCGTGGGCGTCGCCGCAGGCCTGCTCAAGGGCCGTTTCTCCGGCCGCCTTAAAAAATACGTGTCTTCCGCCATTACCTGTATGGTGTTCGTGCTCATCCTCCTCATGGGCCTCAAGACGGGCTCGAACGAGGCCGTTATCAATAACCTGGGCCTCTATGGCCTGCAGTCGCTGCTCATCACGGTTTGCGCGATCCTGGGCAGTATCGTCTTCGCGATGCTCTTCGAGAGGCTGTTCTTCAAGGACGGTACCGGGTAATGTCCATCATCCTGATCATCCTTCTCGCGCTCGCCATCGGCATCGTTGCAGGCGTTATGGGCATCATGCCACCCTCAGTGGAGTCGAACATCGATACGCTCATAATGGTCATGCTGTGTTTGCTTTTATTCGTCATCGGGCTGGACATGAGCCAGAACAAGTCGGTCATAAAGGAGATGAGGCGTATCGGGTGGAAGATGGTGCTGTTGCCGGTATTTATTGCAGCGGGCAGCATACTGGGCGCACTCGTGGCCGGCCTCATCATGCGCATGGACCTCGGGAATGCAATGGCCATAGGTGCGGGCTTCGGCTGGTACAGCCTCTCCGCCGTCATGCTCACCGGCCTCGTCGGGGCCCAGATCGGCACGATGGCACTGCTATCGAATATTTTCCGGGAGATGCTCTCCGTCGTCATCATGCCCCTGGTGGTCAAATACTGCGGCAAGATCGCGGCCATCGCCCCTGGCGGTGCAACCACAATGGATACGACGCTCCCCGTCGTCGTGCGCTACGCGGGCAGCGAGATGAGCGTCATCTCCTTCGTGAGCGGCGTCACTCTTTCGATGCTGGTCATCGTGCTGGTCCCCTTCTTCGCAGGTCTCTGATAAGCCGACCAGCTATATCGCCGGCGGCCGCGAGCACGCTTCGGGCAGCTGAAGTGAGCGATAATATTTGCAGTCAAGGCCATCTAAGATAAAATAAGCAGCACGAAAACGGTTTAAGCCACGAAGCGACTCGAAATGGGCTCAAAGAAACTCTAAGTATTTTTAATAATTATGGCATTGTTGAATTACTCCTGTGTTTTAAGCTTTATAAGAGATAGAGGACACTATTCTCATCACAAAGACATGAAGGGGTGGTGAAAAATAGTGCCTTCGTTCACTCTGAGACTTAAAAGGTATATTCATCACAGATTCAGCACAGCAATAATTATTGGAAGAAAAGATTACAATGGTCAATGATTAATATATTTTTTTATAATTCTTCGAGCAACTTCAGGCCCGCTTTGAGTCGCTTCGTGGCTGAAAAAATTTAGCGAAACTTATTATTTTTTGGGAGACTTAGCAGGCAGTTAATTTCGCCCCGCTACCAAAACCGGTATTAATGTCCTCCTGCAATGGTGATACGATGCAGCGATTCCGAAAGGATGCCGAACTCTGTGCCGGGCGCATTAAGAAATGCAGCGAAGCGTTGATAGTGTCCCACATCGATGCGGACGGCCTCACGGCCGCGGGCATCATGTGCAAGGCGCTTGACAGGCTTGGCAAGCCCTGGCAGGCAAAATTCGTCAAAAAGCTGGACGAGGCTGCACTCAAAGGAATCGCGGACGCAGGCACGGGGAAGCTCGTAATATTCACTGACCTCGGCAGCGGCGCGATGTCCACCATAAAAGCGCTGGGCATCGATGCCGTGGTCACGGACCACCACAGGCCGGCCGCGGAAGAGTACCCGTACCACATGAATCCTCATTTATACGGGCTCAACGGCTCGACCGAGATCAGCGGCGCCGGGGTGGCGTTCCTGCTCGCCCTGAGCCTCGGGGATAACGTGGACCTTGGCGCGCTGGCCATCGTCGGGGCGGTCGGCGATCTACAGGACATGCGTACAAACGCGCTGGTCGGCGTCAACCGCCAGATCCTGGATCTTGTCACGTCTAAAGGCTATATTTCTTACGAGAAGGACATCAAGCTCTTCGGCCGGCAGACGCGGCCGGTCTATAAGCTTTTACAGTACAGCTCGGACCCATTCATACCGGGCCTCACCGGCTGCGAGGACGCCTGCATAGCGTTCATCGAGGGGGCGGGCATACCGATAAAGACGGAAAACTGGCGCCGGTGGATAGACCTCAGCCAGGAGGAAAAAAAGGCGCTCACCTCGAAGCTGTTTCAGTACTGCATGGCCTGCGGCATGCCGGGACACAAGATACAGCGCCTCGTAGGCGAGGTCTACACGCTTTTAAAAGAAGAGCCCGGCACCGAGCTCAGGGACGCCTCGGAGTACTCCACCCTGCTCAACGCCACGGCCCGCTACGACTACGCGGAAGTCGGCCTCGCGGTCTGCATGGGGGACCGTGGGGAGGCGTTCCATTATGCGAGGGATCTTTTGGAGTCTCATCGGCATAACCTCGTGAACGGCCTCAACCTTGTGGCCGATAAGGGCGTATGCCGGCTGAACAACATACAATATTTCCATGCCCATGGCGAGATACGCGAGACCATCGTGGGCATAATCGCGGGCATGAGCACGAGTCTGGACTGCGTGAGCCGGGACGTGCCTATTATCGGCATGGCGAAGTCCGAGGGCGGCACAAAAATATCGGCGCGTGGCAACCATGATCTAATTTTGAGGGGCCTTAACCTGGCCACGGCGCTGGGCGAGGCCGCGGCCGCCGTGGGCGGCGTCGGAGGAGGACACGACATCGCCGCGGGCGCCACCATCCCGGAAGGGAAAGAGGATGAATTCCTGGAAATCCTGGACAAGGCCATCGGCGCGCAGCTAAAGAAAAGCGGATAGGCGCAAGGGAGCGAAAACTTTTATAATCAGCCCATGCATCTTTATTTTTAGACAGAGGAAATACGGATGTTTTCATTCTACTCGCAAGAAAGGTGGAACAACTGGATCAACCAGGTGAAGGAGAGCAAGTTCAAGATCGACCCGACGGCTGAAGGCCTCGGGAGGGAGGGCATCGTCTTCCTGGACATGGAAGAAGATGTTATCCTGGCGCTCTGCAAGATCACCGGCAAGCTCCAGCTTGGCACCCTGTCTAAGGACGACGCTGCGATCAACATCCAGAATATGAAGGAGATAGTGCTCGCCAAGGTGGAACCCATGGACGAGGACAAGGACGCGATGATCGAGTCAGTGCAGTCCTCGCTGGTGGGCGCCTTCGCCGCGGCCGAAGCCTTTGTTTCCGGCGAATTCGACTCCAAGAAGAAGGTGGAGGAGCTCGTGCTGGAGGCCTCAAAGGCCGAGGATGGCGGCGACATGGATAAGGCTTTCGAGCTCATGGGCAAGGCCGGAGCGCTGGTGCTGGCGGGGAAGAAGTTCGACAGCGATAAAGTCTATGAGAAGATCCCGCCGGAGAGCTTTGTGGCCGAGGGCGTAGATGGCCTGGACACCATATTGGCGGTCCTCGCGGGCGGCATCGACTACACTGACGAGGCCGACGAAGGGGACGACGAGTAAAATTATCCTTCTTTTTGAGCAGATCATAAGTAATTAAAAATTATTTTTAA
This sequence comes from Methanocella sp., assembly GCF_035506375.1. Classification (NCBI taxonomy): domain Archaea; kingdom Methanobacteriati; phylum Methanobacteriota; class Methanomicrobia; order Methanocellales; family Methanocellaceae; genus Methanocella; species Methanocella sp. The sequence continues at coordinate 285 of NZ_DATJPM010000089.1, read as the reverse complement.
AGTCGTAGTGCCGCCTGGTGTAAACTTGGTGCCGCTTGAGAGCGACTGTTGTCTCAATCATACCAGGATTACACCAGGCCGCAATAAAATATTATAATTTTATTGCTGTGTTGAATATTGATAGGTCATTGTTTAGCAAGTAGTCTTTTTTTTATCGTTTGCGTAATAGCCAAATTTATCGATAGTTTCCGATTATCTTTTTCAATTTTTATGCTGTGTTGAATATGCCTTTTTAAGTCTCGGAGTGTACGGAGGCACTATTTTTCACCACAAAGGCACGAAGAG
>NZ_DATJPM010000088.1 GCF_035506375.1 Methanocella sp. | reverse complement strand
CGGGCAAACTCACCAACGTGGGCCTCGACATCGGCACGAACGACATCCCGGACTCCTTGACCGTGGACACGTCTAATAAGATCGATGAGTTGGACCCGGGCGACACCCACCGGTTCACCCTGAAAGTCTACGCTAAGGCGGATGCATCCCAGGAAACCGATCGGTTGTACCTGAGGGCGGTGAGCACCGAGACCAGGACGGAGAAGAAAAGCATCGACTTCACCATCACTAAGAGCAACACCTGGATCGGCGTCGGAATTGCTATAGCGTTGATCGCCATCCTTGCCTTCGGCTTCATCGTATGGAAATACGGCAGACGATAAAAATGCGATGATAAAAATTACTTATTCATTTTCCGCCTTATTAATTCTAACCATCTATCGTACTTCTTATGGTCGTCAAAGCACCTTTCAACGTAGATGGTATCATTTTCTATCGTGTATACGATCTTATACTTCTTTTTGTTAAAATCTTTAACGTAATACGGTAATCCATGTTCAAGATGCCTCTGATATGGATTATCCCCCAGCGACTTCAAATGATTTTTAAACTTAACGTATAACGAGTTATCCATCTCATCCAGGTCGTTTTCTGCTTCAGGCGAGACGTCGACCTTCATTTTATCGTAGGCCGCGCTTTTTATCCTGCTCTTCGAGGACGTCTTCTAAGCTGCGGGTCTTGATTTTACCACTCTTTATGCCATCCATCATGGATTTGGCAGCAAAACGCAAGAGAGTATCTTCTTCCTCTTTACTAATAGGAGGTTCCGATGTCTTTTTAACAATCGCATCTCCGGCTTTTTTAAACCTTGATTTGTTTTTAGCGGTATGCGATTCTTGCATTTTTGACATACTAAAAAGTTTCTCTTCCGGTGTATATAAATAGTTTTCCGGATTCTTTTTAAGGGCTTTAGCAATTCTTTTTTGCATAGGCATCTTCTCAACATCGTGATAGTATTTACTAATTTGTAAGCGTTTAGGGTACAATATACTTTCGCTTTTGTAAGTCTTTTCTGGATTAAAAAATTTTAGCCGGATATTTACCGGCTAGTTCCCGACCATTTTTGAGTAAATGGCTTCTACGGTATCCTCGATCTTTACCTTCGGCACGCCCTTGAGGATCGTGGCAGCTGCGATACCGCCGGCACCGACGCCTTCCTTGACCATGCCGCGCTCGTAGGCCAGCAGTCCTGTATACTTCGACCGGGCGAAAGACAGGTTGGACACGATGACCGGGATATTCACTCCGGCGCCCTTGAGGATGCCGAACAGGCTCGAGGTGCTGTCCTCGGCCACCCAGCGCGTCGTGCTCAGGGCCAGGTCTGCCTTGTTGATGTCCATCATCTTAGAGATCAATATGGACACGACCGCCATCTGCGTACCGCCCGCCAGAATGACCGGCACGCCCTGTGCGCCCTGGACGAGGCCGATGGTCGCGGCCATCATGGGGTCGCCGACGGCCTCGATAGCCTGTAGAGCATCGCATTTGCCATTGATCCCGGCTTTCTGTAGCCCTTCCTTGACAACAGCATCCTTCAGCGCCTGCGGGTTGTCCGCCATGCTGCTGCTCGTGACGTTCTTCGTGTCCACGCCAAGGGCGCGTAATACGGCCAGCGCCGTCGTCGTGCCTGCGGGGGTCGTCTCGCCGATGACCAGGTACTCCGACTCGGCGGCGATCTCCTTCCCGACCTTCCGGGCGTTATCGATGATCTGCTTTGCATTGGGGACGGCCTTGCCGGTCCTAATGTCTGCGCCGGGGCCGTTGCCCACCCGGAAGTGGGGGACAAAAGGAGAGATCTTTCCGCCCGCATCCACGTAATACTCCCGGAAGTCGGACAATGATACGGCTGCCCTCGTGATGAGGCCGGGCGTAGGAATTGCGTCCGACGTCATGGCTATATTGTCTAGCGTGATGATCCGGCCCGTGTGGACAAGCTCCGCGTCAAGCGGCGGCGTGTAGCACATCAGCTCGGGCGCCGCGCCCGCGACCGTGATGCCCGGTATCGCTGCGGTCTCCGTGTATCCCATGACCAGTACGAAGGAGCCTTTACCATGCAGCTTCTTAGCGAAGGCCTCGGCCCCGTTATAATATGATAAACCATTGATTGCCATACAAATCCTCCTCGGCGCAAGCATATACTGCATGAAGTAAAATATAGTTTACTATAATCAAGTAAACTTTCTTTATGCTCGCCTGAGGACGAGAAGAAGCAGCAGCATGGATATGAAGAGACGGATAACATGCTCAAGAAACTTAAGAAAAAATGATGCATTGTGGTCTGGCACGACTTAAGGTCGGGAAGGCTTATTATGCCACGAGCTTTTACCATTTTTACGTATGATGCGGACTGAAGTCACAAATATCACGGGCGTCGAGGCGGCGCACCTGGCCCTGAGGGATTGCGGCGTCATCTTTGTAGGGGGCGTGCCCGGCTATCCGATAAATGACCTCTTTACCGCACTTCAAAAGGACAGCGGCCTGAACGCAGGATGGCAGGCCAACGAGAAGATCGCCTACGAAATGGCCATGGGCGCCTCGGTCATGGGCGAGCGGGCGGCCGTCGTCGCCAAGCACGTCGGCATCAACATATTATCCGATCCGCTGATCATTTCCGCCACCCACGGGCTCGGAGCGGGAATAGCGGTCATCGCGGGAGACGACGTCGGCGCATTATTTTCCCATGACGAGCAGGACTCCCGCTGGTATGGCAAGCTCGCCGAGATCCCGGTATTCGACCCGGCGGAGCCCGCGGAAATTTACGATTCGATCGCATCCGGCATTCAGCTCTCGGAGCGTATCTGCGCGCCCGTCCTGGTCCGGCTCACAGAAGGGGCCCTAAAAGAAAAAGGCACAATTCATAGGAAAAAAATATCGAACGAGCACAAAAAGCTGGACATGTCCCACTGGTCATATACGATGCTGGGCACGCACCAGAAATATCTTCGGGACGGCTGGAGCCTGGCGGCCCATGAGTCGAATTATCATATTTTGAATAAAGCCGTCAAAAGAGGTGCTCGCGGCATCATCTCTTCGGGCCACGCGTCCCTTGACGCGGCAAAAGTCGCTGAGTCCATGGGCCTATCGCATTTATCGCTCGCCATGGTCAACCCTTTCCCGCGGGCCCTGGTCGACGATTTTATCATGGATCTGGAGGCGGTCCTCGTGTGCGAGGAGGTGGCGCCCTTCCTGGAGGAACAGCTTGGCGTTCCAAAGGCAAAGGGCAGGCTGACGGGGCATCTGCCCCGGGCAGGCCCGCTGAACGAAGCAGACATGCGGCAGGGAGTCGAGCATCTGGACATGCCTTCGGTTAAGAGAGCGGTCGAGCCGCAGACCATGGCCACGCGGGGCTATTCTGTCGGGCATTGCGACGCATGCCCATATGATGAGGTCTATAAGGCGATTAAGTCAATGGGCGTCCCGGTGGCCGGAGATGCTGGCTGCTCGATCATCGCTGCGAATCCGCCTTATACAATGCTCAACGTCGGGGTCGGGCTGGGATCGTCCGTCAGCTCGGCCTGCGGGTTCCCGAAAAAAGGCATCGCCATGATGGGCGATTTCGCCCTGCTCCACACGGGCCTGGCGGCCCTGCTGAACGCGAAGTTTAATGGCTGCGACGTGCTAGCGGTCATATTCGCCAACCGGGAGGCGGCAATGACCGGTGGCCAGGTAACGCCTGACGTCAGCGGCCTGCTGAAAGACATTTTTAAAGATGACTGCGAGCTGGCGGACCCTGCGGACTACTCCGTCGAAAAGATCCGGTCGGACCTCGACAGGCTGTTAAAAGCGCCCGGGCTCAAGATCTACGTGGTCACTTCACGCTGCCCGACGGGGCACCAGTTTAAAATTAATAAGGCTTAAACCAGGGTCGTGCTCGTGCTTTCTTTTGACAGCACCAGCGTGATAAGCTCGGCCAGCTCGTCCCGGCGTAATGAACGTTTGGACTCGCTCATGCGCTTGATCTCCCCCAGGACGATGTCCGTTTCGGCCTTCGACAGAGTAAAGCCCATCTGCCGGGCCATGTAGCATAAAGCCTTGCTGCCGCTGTGCTTCCCGAGGATGAACTCCCGGTGCCCGCCGACGATCTCGGGCGAGAATAGCTCGTAGGTACGGTCATTCTCCAGCAGCGCCGCGATGTGAATGCCGGACTCGTGCGCGAAGGCGTTCTGGCCGACGACGGCCTTGTTCCTCGCGATGGTGATGCCAGAGTACTTCACGACCATCTCCGAGAGACCTTTTAATAAAGTTGTATCATAGCGGTCTACGCCGTAGTGGACCTTTAGCCCCATGAGGACCTCTTCCAGGGAAGCGTTGCCCGCCCGCTCGCCGATTCCGTTCACGCACGTATGCAACTGCTTCGCGCCCGCCTCGGCCGCGGCCATGGTGTTGGCGACCGCCAGGCCCAGGTCGTCGTGGCAATGGACGCACACGGGCAGATCGACCATATTCCGCACCTCGCCGACCAGGTATTTCATGGTCGACGGAGTCATGATGCCCACCGTGTCGGCGATGTTAACATAGTCGGCACCGCATTCTTCCCCGGCCCGATAGAATCGCTTCAAAAAGTCCAGGCCAGTCCTGGTAGAATCCTCCGCCGCGAAACGCACGATGAGCCCGTGCTTTTTCGCGTAGTCGGAGGCCGTGACCATGCACTCGATGGCCTCTTCCTGCGTTTTCTTATGCTTGTAGGTCAGGTGCAGGTCCGAGGTCCCGATGAAAATGCCGACCATGTCGGCACCGCAGTCGATGACGGCATCGATGTCCGGCTTTACGGCCCGGGCCAGGCAGCTTATCTTCGCATTCAAGCCCATGGTACAGACAGCTTTAACGGAGTCTTTTTCCCCCTGGGAGATAATGGGAAACCCTGCTTCGATGATCTCGACGCCGACCTCGTCCAGCGTCCGGGCGATATCCATTTTTTCCTCTTTCGTGAAAGATACGCCGGGCGTCTGCTCGCCGTCCCTCAGGGTTACGTCGCATATCTCTACGTCGATGGGCTCCGTTTTTATGAGCTTCATCCATTCGTTGGTCGAATATCCGGGCATAATCTCACCGACCAGTATTATTAACGAATATTTCGCTACCGAAATATTCGTTCACAAGAAACTATAAAATGGTGAATGTACTAATAATTTTCTATAAGGAGAAGCGTGAGATTAGTGGGGACCATAAGTGAAGAAATACTGGGGCGCGCCTCGGGGAAAAAGGCTCATGCCGGGGATTTCGTTATCGCTAAGGTTGACTATACCATGAGCCACGACGGCACGTCCGTGCTGGCGGTCAAGGCCTTCAAGGACATGCAGATGGAAAAGGTGTGGGACCCCGGCAGGATAATTATTCCTTTTGACCATTTAGTGCCCGCCAACAACGAGACGACGGCGCTGCTCCAGAAGGAGCTGAGAGGCTGGGCTGCCTCTCAAAAAATATCACATTTATATGATGTGGGTGAGGGCATCTGCCACCAGGTCGTGGCCGAGAACGGCTTTGCCCTGCCCGGTAAGGTCGTCGTCGGCGCCGACTCGCACTCGTGCACGTATGGCGCCTTCGGCGCCTTCGGGACAGGCGTCGGCGCCACGGATATGGCCGAGATCTACGCTTCGGGCAGGCTCTGGTTCCGGGTGCCCGAGACCATTGAGGTCACGGTAGATGGCAGGCTCCAGAAGGGCATTACGGCGAAGGACGTAACGCTCCGCATCATCAAAGAGATTAAAACGGATGGTGCCGCCTATAAGGCGCTGGAATTTTACGGTACGGCCATCGAGGCGATGTCTATGGCCGGCCGGATGACCCTCTGCAACATGGCCATCGAGATGGGCGCCAAGGCCGGCATCGTCCCCCCGGATGCGAAGACCGAAGCGTTTCTGAAAGGCCGGGCCGCCGAGCCCTATTCTCCGGCCATCGCAAAGGATGCCACGTATTGCGAATCATATCATTTTAATTCTGACATTTCGCCCCAGGTCGCCTGCCCCATCGAAGTCGACAACGTCCACGACGTGGAGGAAGTCGAGGGCACGCACGTCGACCAGGTGCTCATCGGCTCCTGTACGAACGGCAGGCTGGAGGACCTGGAGGAGGCAGCCCGCATCCTGAAGGGGCGAAAAGTGAAATGCAGGACACTAATCATTCCGGCATCCCGGAGCATCATGCTGGAAGCGGTCGACAGCGGAATCGCCGCCACGCTGCTATCGGCCGGGGCGACCCTGTGTAATCCTGGCTGCGGACCCTGCCTGGGCGGCCACATGGGAGTTCTCGCGGAAGGCGAGGCCTGCATGTCCACGACGAACCGGAACTTCAAGGGCCGTATGGGCAAAGGCGCCGACGTCTATCTCGGCTCGCCGCTTACTGCCGCGGCCACGGCCGTCGGGGGAAAGATCGCGGACCCGAGGCGATACCTGTGAAGTTCAGGGGAAAGGCCTGGAAATACGGGGATAACGTCGATACGGACGTCATCATCCCTGGTAAATATCTGCGGACTGCGGACTTCAAGACGTTCGGCGAGCACGCCATGGAGGGCATCGACCCGGCATTCAAGCCCGCTAAAGGCGACATAATCGTGGCCGGTAAAAACTTCGGCTGCGGCTCATCGAGAGAGCAGGCACCGCTGGCCCTAAAATACGCCGGTATTAGCTGTGTCGTGGCAAAGTCCTTCGCCCGTATATTCTTCAGGAACTCTATTAATTTGGGGCTGCCCATCGTTGAGGCGAATATTTACAATGCCGTTCAGAAAGGAGACATCGTCGAAGTGGATCTTGACAGAGGCCTGGTCATGGCGGGAGGAAAGGAGTATAAAAGCACGAAGCTGCCCGATTTCCTGCAGGATATCCTGAACGCAGGCGGCCTTGTGGCCTACAGGAGGGCGAACAGATGAGGATAGCGGTCCTTCCCGGGGACGGCATCGGAAAGGAGGTCGTGCCCGTCGCAGTCGATGTTCTCCAGGCGGTTATGCCAGAAGCGGAATATGTTTACATAAACGTCGGAAATGAGCGATTCATGAGGGAAGGGACGGCCATGTCCGAAGAAGACCTCGATACGATAAAAAAATGCGACTGCGTCCTCTTCGGCGCTATCACGTCCCCGCCGAAAAAGATCTATCCAAGCGTCATTTTAACACTACGCCGGGAGCTCGACGCGTACGCCAACGTGCGGCCGTTCAAGTCCAGCGCCATATCGCCCTATAAAGTCGATTTTATCATTTATCGCGAGAATAGTGAAGACCTCTATTGCGGCATCGAGGAGGTCACGGACGACCAGGTGCTCTCGACCCGTAAGATCACCCGCCATGCAAGCGAGCGCATCGCCCGGAAAGCCTGCAGCCGCCCGGGCCTGCAGAAGCTCACTATCGTCCATAAGGCCAACGTGCTCCGCTCCTGCGAGCTCTTCCGGGACGTCTGTATCGGCGTGGCAAAGAAGTCGGGAGTGCCTTACGAGGAAATGCTCGTCGACGCCATGGCATACAACCTGATACGTAAGCCGTCGCAGTTCGATACCATCGTGACCACGAACCTGTTCGGCGATATTTTATCGGACGAGGCGGCCGCCCTCATAGGGGGCCTGGGCCTATCCCCGAGCGCCAACATCGGCGATCGCTATGCGCTTTTCGAGCCCGTCCACGGCAGTGCCCCCGATATCGCGGGCAGGGGCATCGCGAATCCCATTGCAGCGGTACTGAGCGCTAAAATGCTGCTTGAATGGGCGGGATATCGGGCAAAGGCGGAGCGAGTCCAGGAGGCGGTAGATCATATTATTTCGCATGGCATACTGACCCCCGACCTTGGCGGAAAGTTCAAGACGGAGGACGTCGGGCTATATATCGTCAAGAACCTGGAGTCAACATGATATTCCCGAGTCACTGCCGGCTCATAGGCGTCGCGGATAAGTACGCCCGGAAGGACTACCGGCCCGAAGATATTATTTACTTTTCATCGGAGTACGTGCTCGTTTTCGAGGCGCCCGACCGCTGCGACGTATACGAAGTATCGAGCGAAGGCGAGGGCTTCCTGAGGGACAGGAAAAGCATGCGGAAAATAGCTGGCGCAGGCGAAACTCTCGTCTACGGCCCGCCCATGGATATCACCAACCGGGCCCACATGATCAAAAAAGCCGCTGAACTCTGTAAGAATAACATCAATACCGTCGTCTTCCGGGGCGTGGACCGGCACTATAACTTTGTGCACAGGCCCGACCCGTCCGTGCTCACGCAGGTCGACGTCTTCGACATCGCGCCGCCTTGGCCCGCGTGGCTCGTCTATAATATCCAGCGTCAGGACGAGGCGGGCATGTACGGAGAGCTCCTGTTCGACTTTAAATATCATGTCACCGACTTGAAGAATTTCGAGGACCCGAAACGGACGATCATATTCCCGTGTCGTGCCTCGGGCCTGGACGGCCTCTTCCTGGACTCGCTCGACGCGGAGCCCGAAGGCGACATAAGGCTCGTCGGGTGCAACACGTCGAAGCTCGTCTTCGAGGCGAAATATCCCGGAAAACGGTTCGAGCACGTGAACGTGTGCCCCCTCACAAACGTGCAGCCGGCGCGCCCGTTCATCCTGCGATGCTGCCAGTCTGAAAAGCTGGGGCTAAAGGAAATAAATGGCGTCAAGGGCGTCGTCGTGCACTGGGGAGCAAATCCCAGGGAGATTTTCGAGGCCGTGAGGCTCCTGTCCTCCAGCCTGGCATGATAATATTTATTAGGCTACCGCCGTATTGTAAATGGTCCAGGGTGCTAGTGTGTATAAAAAAATCCTCATACCGATCACGCGGACCTCAAACATGAAATTCCTCGTGGACTTCGTCGATCATTTTTTAATGCCGGGCGGCGAAATCACGTTCCTGCATATCATCGCCTCTGACCTTTTTATCATATCGCCCGCCGAATGGCGGCGGGCCATGAGTACCATCTCGACGACGCACCTGCTTTCGGCAACGGAAGGAATGCGGGTCGGCTACCGCGTCAAGAAATCCCTCTCGGTCGCGATGGGCATCCTGGAAGAGGCGGAGTCGGGCGGCTACGACCTTATCCTGCTGGCGAATTCCACCTACCGGAAGCGGCTGAAGCACATTTTCGGCAGCAACGTGGACGAGATCATCCGGCAGTCGAAGGTTGAGACCATCGTCTTCCGCTACATGGAGGATAAGGCGATGGGCTATGACCGGATATTGATCCCCACGTCCGGCTATCAGCACTCAGTAAAGGCCGCGATGCTTGCCGAGGAATTGCATAAAAAGCACGGCAGCGAGATCACCGTGCTCTACGTCGGCGAGGGCGATGCCGCCGCAGCCCTTAAGCCGGTCAGCGACCGGCTTCATGATGCTGGCATCGCTCCCCGGGTACTGAATAGAAAAGGCCTGGTCGTGGAAACCATACTGGACGAGGCGGATCGGGGATATGATCTCATGATGATCGGCGCCACGGAAAAGCCCCTGTATCAAAACTTCCTCCTTGGCTCCACGGCGGACAGGCTGATCAAGGGCTCGCCGTGCCCCGTTTTAATGGTCAAGTCCATAGGCGATAAAAGGAATATAAAATAGTAAATTGTATATATAATGAAGTACGCTATGATAGCAATACTTATATACATATTTCTATCGATTTTTCCTGAAGTGATGGATGTTCATGGCAGATATGGGTAAACAGCAGGCAGCTCAACAGGCTACTGAGCCGAAGGTTGAGGTCGTCAAGCTTAAAAGGGACCTGGGAGTTCTCGGCTCGTTCTCCATCGGCTTTGCCGATGTTGGCGCGGATATTTACGTTGCCCTGGGCCTGGTATTATTCTTCGCGGCAGGTGCGGCGCCGCTGGCGCTGGCCGTGGCAGCCCTGGGCTATATTTTTACGGCCTTGAGCTATGCCGAGCTGGCGTCCGCCATACCCATGGCGGGCGGAGCGTCCATATTCGCCCGCGAGGCCTTCGACGATTTCTGGTCTTTCATCGCCGGCTGGGGCCTGCTGCTGGACTATACGATCGACATCGCCCTCTTCGGCTGGATAACCATGGGATACCTGGGCAGCTTTTTAAGCAATCTCGGCTCCGTCGGGGTGCCGTATGTCGGGACGCTGGCCGGCTTGAATAGCATCAATACCATGGGCATCAGCGGCGCGCCGAACTATACGTTCCAGGCCGTCGCGACCATCATATTATGCATCGTGCTCATGGCGCTGAATTACATCGGCATCCGGGAGTCGGCAAACCTGAATATAGTCCTGTCGATCGTCAGCATCATCAGCGAGATCGCCCTGCTCCTGATCGGCTTTGCCCTCGTCTGGAACCTGCCCACGTTCATCCACAACATCACGCAGCTTGGCACCGGCGTCTCCTGGACGAGCTTCGGCTGGGGCATCACCGTGGCCATGGTCTCCTTCATCGGGCTGGAGTCCATTTCGCAGGCCGCCGAGGAGACTAAGCGCCCCGACAGGACCATCCCCCGTGCCACCAAGGCGCTCATCGTTGCGGTAATTCTCGCAGGCCTCCTGCTGTGTTCGCTCGCCGTCGGGCTTCCAAAAATGTCGCCGACGACGATAGGCACCACCTACCAGAACGACCCGGTCACGGGCGTCGCCAAGGGCATTTGCCTGAGCTTGAGCCCTGCCAACCCGCTGGTCACATTCCTGCCCCTGTGGGTCGGCCTGCTGGGCGTCCTCATGCTGCTCATGTCCACGAACACCGGCGTCATCGGCGCCTCCCGGGTGACGTACTCCATGGCCCGGTACAGAATCATGCCCCAGTGGTTCAGCAAGCTTCACCCGAAATACCGCGTGCCCACGAGGACGATCATTGTCTTTAGCCTGGCGTCGATCGGCTTCGTCGTTTTCGTCTGGGTCATGGGGACTTATAAGTTGACGTCCGAAGACCCGACCATTATCCTGGGGGATCTTTATAATTATGGCGCCCTTGTCTCGTTCATGCTGGTCAACCTCTCGCTCATCAAGCTCAGGAGTAAGAGGCCCGACCTCTATCGGCCCTACAAGTCGCCCTGGGCCTTTAACATACACATCAGAGGCAAGGATCTGGACGTTCCGATCCTGCCCGTCCTGGGCTTTTTCGTGTGTTTGTTCGTCTGGATCCTGGTGCTGAATTTGCACCAGATCGGCAAGATCGTCGGCACGCTCTGGTTTATCGTGGGCGTCCTGATGTACCTCGCCTATCGTAAAAGCCAGAATTTAAGCTGGAGGGACCATATCCCGGGAACTCAGGTCACCGATCCCGGCGTGGCCCACGAGCTGCACCCCGAGATCTCCGCAGAGCTCAAGAATAAGTATGAAGGTGAAAGAGCCATGAAAATCGCGTTGCTAAATAAGAGGACCGTTTACCGGAATATCCTCGTCCCGATCTCACGGCCTGAAACCATCGACAACATCGTGGAGATCGCATCGGACCTGCTCGAGCCTGGCGGCATGCTCCACATCATCAACGCCATGGAAGTGCCGCCGCAGCTCCCGACAGGGGCGTCCATCATTAATGGGCGGACTTCGTCCATGCTCATGAGCGCCGTCGAAAAGGCAAAAAGCTACAGCGTTAAGGCGACCGCCGAGGCCATCACGACCCGTTCCATCGTCGACGCGATCGTCCAGATGGCACAGCTAAAGAAGTGCGACCTCATCGTCATGGGCTCGAGCCAGCGTACCATGACTCAGAAGGTGTTGTTCGGCAACGTCGTTGACAACGTCCTGAGAGAGTCGCCATGCGACGTGGCCGTCTTCAGCTATACGGGCGACCTGGCCCAGCTCAAGTACCGGAAGATCCTTGTCCCTACGACGGGATTCCAGCATTCGACCCGGGCCCTGGACATCGCATTAAACCTGCAAAAGAAGTTTAAAGGTATTGTCACCTCGATGTACGTGGGAAAAAAGTCCGAGAAAACGAACGCTGAGGCCATACTCGATAACGTGAACAGGATGGCCGAAGGCTCGGGCGTGGAGCATTCCGCCATCTTCATGAGCGGTAGCGTCGTCGACAGCATCATCGATGCCGCCAAAGACGGCTACGACCTCGTCATTATCGGGGCGACAGAGCGGCCTTCATATTACAAACAATTGCTCGGGAGCACGGCGGACGAGATCGTCAAGAGCGCACCCTGTAACGTCCTGGTCGTAAGGACGAAAAAATAAGCCAGTTTCGAGGAGCAAATATAAGTCGGCATATCCGTCGTGGTAATAGCCCTTACACTGGCGTTCGTATACCTCCTTATGACTGTAGAAAAGCCTTATAAAAAAGCCACTTACGTGTTTTTTAGATTTATAATAATCTTTCTTGCAGTTACCCGGTATGCCTTCTTGGAGTGCCCCTATAGTTGGGGACGCTCAAAGACGGCTTAGGAGAAAAGCGAGAACGCTTAATAGACAAAGCTAATAATCAAAAAAAACGCGAGAAAATAAAAAAAAATGGCCAGGCTACACGAACGTGTAGACCATCGTGACGGTGGCCTGGATCTTCTGCTCGCCAGGCGAGACGGGCGTGGGCACTGCGGCCGCCTTCACGTCGCCCGATGCGGCAAAGTCCATGTAGACGGGCTGCGGATAGTATGTGCCCGACTCGGTTATCGACTTCAGCGCCAGCGAGCCCGTGCCTGCGGCATCGCCGATGGTCTTCGCCTTATCGACGCCATCCGCGACGGCCTTTGTCAGGGCCTGTTTATACACGCTGGAGGCCAGCTCGTCCGAAAGCTCGAAGGACACGCCGTTCACCTTGTTCGCGCCCGCGTTCGTCGCGGCATCGATGGTCGCGCCCACCTTCGACAGGTCCCGGATGGTCACCGTCACGGTATTCGTCGCACTGTAGCCGACGATCTTAGGCTTTTCCGTTGACCCCGAGGGCTGAGAATAATAATTATAGACCGGCTCCAGCGAAATGCGCCCGGTCCTGATGTCCTTATCGGGAATGCCCGCCCTTTTGATCGCGCTCACGACCGAATCCATGAGCTGCGCGTTCTTTTGCATCGCGTCCGCGGACGTGTCCGCCTCGGTAACGACGCCCGTGCTGAACTTCGCGATGTCCGGAGTGGCATAGACGGAACCGGTGCCCGTGACGGAGACCGTCTTATCCTTACTGGCCGCGAGAGGCGTATCGTCGGCCGAGGCGCTGCCCATGATCGCCAGTATGATGGCCAGGGCCGCGATCGCTCCCAGGCCGAATAGAAGCCCTTTTTTGTATCCCATAAAACCGATCACCTGCTATAATCTATGGAGGGTATCTATTTAAGATTTATTTAAGCTACGAATAAAATCGTAGCTATATGAGCTTATTTTTTAAAAATAAGCCTAATTATTGCTTATTTCACTATTGTCCATCCAGCCTGCGAAATACCGGAAAGGCAATTAATTGCTGAGAAAGGCCTTATTAACCAGGCAAAAACATAGAAAACTTTAATTATTCGACCGTGAGAATATATTATGTAAGCGCTTTTCAAAAAAACGCTTAATTATATTTAGTATCCAATCCCAATGGCTGTGTAAGAAATTGGGCGGGCCGAAAGCCCGCCCCCATCATGGCCAATTTTTGCTGTGTTGTATAATTATCCTATTAGAGCTCGTTAAGGCACTCTAAACCGATTATTCCGGCGGCTTCCAGTATCCCGGCGCGTTATCCGTAAAAAGGTCATCAAGCCGGTCGGAAGGCCGGCGTATCTTCTTTAGGTCCAGGACACGGCTTTCCGGGCTAAAAAAGATGACGCCCCCGTCGCAGGTCTTAATCACGTCGATGATGTAATATAGCAGGTCCAGGTCGATCGTATGTTCCTTAAACCGCAGGGCAAACCGGGGAATGCACTCGACGACACCCTCGTTTATAAGGTTATCCACGAATTCGTCCTTCGTGCCGGGATAGAGGAACACATTCACGCCCGAGGCTTCGACAATATAGGGATCCAGTAGCTCGACGACCGCCCGGTAAGGAGATTCCATAATAGGTAATTGTTGACCGGCATTATAAAGCCATCCATGCAGCCCACAGGAAAGCATTATATCGGGCAAAGCCAATATAATCTTTATTACCAGGAGAAAAGCTGTATGAAAGCCTTATTCACCATCAAGCCGAAGGATCGGAATGACCTTCCGGGGACGATGGAATTTGAAAAACACGTCTACGACATTAAAAAAATAATGATGGACTCGCTCGGCAAGCGCTGCTATGACCTGGAGACGAGTTTCGACCAGTCTTCCGTACTCTATCCCAAGCGGTTCATGTTCGACTACGAGTCCGAGGGCGCGGCCTGCCACGGGCCGAAGGACGTCATCGATGCGTTCTTCGACGCGATCGACAAGACCGGCATATGCCTGTCGAAATATGACCTGCATGTCACGGTCTTATGACGTAAAAAAGTAACAATCTGGAATTTTTTGGCATAAAAAGTATAAATTTTATAGCTGATATCAAAATATATTTATACTTATACCATGCCACCTATTATCAATGAAGATAGTTGATAGTGCGACCAGGGCATACAGGCTTGACGGGAACGTCATCTCAGAGGAATCGCTGGATATCGTCCTGAACGCCGCTTATGCCATGCTCGCGAAGAACGACGAGCTGGCCCCGCCCTACGAGGAGTGGGACGAGGAAGAGGCCTTTTTGGACGGCCGCCGGCTGATAAGCTATTTCGCGGCCACGGACGCCGGCAACGAGATCCGTGTAACATTCAACTTCAAGGATATGACCGCACATATTCAGTTAAGCTCCCCAGAAGAGGAGTGCTATATCGGCGACGACCTGCTATGTACTATTACCAGCGCTAAAATAGCATATACGCTGGAAGAGTGGCTCTGACCGGGCCAGAGTGTAATACTCTTTTATCTATTTTATACCCCTAATATATCGAGCGCCCCATTTATCGAGCGAAAGCTTTTTATTATTCTTCGATATGTACATAATTATACAACATAGCTTATTGTTGTACTGAAAGATAGACAAGTGTACAATTTATTGACATTTAATGGGTGAACATATGGTCGGTAAAGTCATCAGCAGGCCGAAGGCCCGGGAAACGATTAAGGTTACGCTGGACGTCGATGAAATACCCAAAAAGTGGTACAACATGGTCGCCGACATTCCCGGCGGGCTGCCGCCCGCCCTGAATCCCGGCACTAAAGAGACTTTGAAGCCTTCCGACTGGGAAGCCATATTCCCTAAAGGCCTGATCAAGCAGGAGCTTTCTACCGAGCGCTTCATCCGTATACCGGACGAGATCCGGTCGGCTCTGGCCCAGCTCGGCCGGCCATCGCCTCTATACAGGGCCCGGCGGCTGGAAAAAGCCCTGAGGACCCCGGCCCGCATCTATTACAAGCGGGAAGACCTATCACCAGTGGGTTCCCATAAGCCCAATACCGCCATAGCCCAGGCCTATTATAATTTCGCCGAGGGCATCGACCACCTGACCACCGAGACCGGCGCGGGCCAGTGGGGCTCTGCATTGAGCCTGGCCACGGCCTACTTCGGCATGAAATGCACCGTGTTCATGGTCCGGTCGTCCTATGACCAGAAGCCTTACCGCAAATACGTCATGAAGCTCTACGGCGCCGACGTGTACCCCTCGCCCAGCGATAAGACGGAGTTCGGCCGAAAGACACAGGCCGCCGACCCTGATTGCCCCGGCAGCCTGGGCATCGCCATCAGCGAGGCCATAGAAACGGCAGTGGGCTTGCCGAATGCGAAGTATTCGCTGGGCAGCGTGCTGAACCACGTCATGCTACACCAGACCGTTATCGGCCAGGAAGTACGTGTGCAGCTCGAGAAGATCGACGAGAAGCCCGATAAGATGATCGCTTGCGTTGGCGGCGGCAGTAACTTCGCCGGCTTCACGTTCCCGTTCATCTACGATAAGATGAAGGGCAAGAACGACGCCCGCTTCATCGCTGTCGAGCCCGAAAGCGTGCCTTCGCTGACGGGCTGCGCCGGAGGCATTTCGCGATATGAGTACGACTTTGGCGACACAGCCGGAATGACCCCTCTGCTCAAGATGCATACGCTCGGCCACGACTTCATGCCGGACCCCATCCACGCCGGCGGCCTGCGCTACCACGGCATGGCGCCCACCGTGTCCGCGTTATATGACCAGGGCCTGATCGAGGCGGAAGCCCTGTCCCAGGACGAGACGTTTGCCGCCGGGCAGCTTTTCACCAGGACCGAGGGCATTATTGCGGCTCCTGAGTCCTGTCACGCCATCGCTTCGGCCATCCGGCATGCACAGGCGTGCAAGCGCGAGAACGAGGAAGAGGTCATCGTGTTCAACCTCAGCGGGCACGGACTCCTCGACCTGCAGAGTTATGCCACCATGCTGGGCATGTGAACAGAGAATCACCACGGCGAACACGGAGATTAACACGGAGGACACGGCGCTTTGTTCACCACGGCGACACGGCGAACACGGCGTTTTTTAATTTCCTGAAGGGGACTGACGCCCCCTCGGAGACCCGTTGTTTACTTTTATTTCCTGAAGGGGGCTGACGCCGCGCGGAGCGCTCTTGCTTACCCCTCGGAGACCCACTGCTTAATAATATTATCAGGAAGCCGTGTTCGCCGTGCGTCCGGCGTGCCGAATTTTAAAGAGCGCCGTGTTCGCCGTGTCGCCGTGGTGAATAAGAAACCGTGTCCTCCGTGGTGCCTCCATGCGCCCCGTGGTTTATGAGGAGAGCAGGGCGACGATGCGGAAGGGCTCGATGTACTTGACGCGAAGGGCGATCATCTCCATGCTGCGGGGCAGGGTGTCGGCTACG
>NZ_DATJPM010000087.1 GCF_035506375.1 Methanocella sp. | reverse complement strand
GAACACGGCGCTTTTTTATGATCGGCACGGCGGATGCACGGCGACACGGTTTCATGATAATATTATTAAGCAGTGGGTCTCCGAGGGGTAAGCAAGAGCGCTCCGCGCGGCGTCAGCCCCCTTCAGGAAAATAAAAAAAGCGCCGTGTTCGCCGTGTCGCCGTGGTGAAAATTAACCGTGACCTCCGTGATACCTCCGTGTCACCGTGGTAAAATGAGAATGTAGGACCAGGCTTCAGTAGTTGCCGAAGACCTTCCACCCATCGGTTGTGTTCACGACAACCATGCGCAGCTGGCCGGTAGTGTTCCTGCCAAGGTAGGCGATGGTAGCGTTCGTGTTCACGATGCGGGCCTCGGTGAAGTTACCCTCGAACTGGCTGCTATCGACGGGCTCGCTGCCGACCACGTTGAACGAGTAGATTTTGATATAGGAGCCGTTCTCGCCCCACTTGGCCATGCGCTCGTCTATCCAGATGTTCTTCGACGTGTTCTGGCTGGCATGATAAGAGAGGTCGTAGGCGTTGCCATAATTACCCTGGCCGATATCCGTCCAGTACTGGGTCACGACTTCCTCTGGCGTGAGCTCCTTCACGGGCTTCTGGGTCGTACACCCGCTAAAAGCGATGACCAGAATGATAGCGATGAGAGGAAAGATGACCTTCAGCTTATTTACCATTTGAAAGCTCCTTATAAGACCTCTTATAATGTTTCCTTATGGTTAATATAGGTTTTTGTATATTTGCAAATGCTTGAATAATAGGCCAAATAAATGTTAACGCCCGTTGAAGTCCGTATAAAAATAAGAAAGGGGCTGAGGCCCCGGTACAAATTTACATCCCGTAGCCGCCGGGGCCACCCTGGGGGCCGGCCGGGGGCTTGACCTGCGTGGCGGCGAGCACGTCGTCGATCCGCAGTATCATCTGGACGGCTTCCACGGCGCTCTCGACGGCCTGGGTCTTGATGCGGAGAGGCTCGACGACGCCCGCCTTGACCATGTCCACGGACTTGCCGGTATAGACGTTCAGCCCGAAGTTCCTACCGCCCTTGCCGCCGTGCTTCGTCTTGAGCTCGATCATGGAGTCGATGGCGTTCAGGCCGGCGTTCATGGCGAGCGCCTTCGGTATGATCTCCAGCGCGTCGGCGAACGCCTGGATGGATAGCTGCTCCTTACCCTGCACCGTGGCCGCGTACTGCCTGAGCCGCAGGCTCAGCTCGGTCTCGACGGCCGCGCCTCCGGGGACGATTTTGCCGTCCTTTATGGAGGTCTCGACGGCGTGGAGCGCGTCGTCGATGCCCCGCTCATACTCGTCCACGATGTGGGTGGTCGGAGCCCTCAGGATAAATGAAATGACATTATTGTCCTTGCACCCTGTAAGCACGGTCATCTTGTCGTCGCCGACGTCAATCTCCTCGATCTGGCCCACGGTGCCTATATCAATCTGGGATATGTCATCGAGATTCGTGATGACCTGGCCGCCGGACGCCTTGGCGACCCGGTCGACATCCGACCTCTTGAGCCGGCGGAGGCCGATGATGCCGTATTTCGCCATGTAGTTCTGGGCGAGGTCGTTGATGGCCTGGGTCGTGAAGACGGCCGTGACACCGAGCTTCGCTACTCTCTCCACCTGCTCGCGGACCTGGCGGTCCTCCTCGTCGCGAAAGGCCTGGAAGCCCACGTTCGACTTGACCTTATATTCGGCGTCCAACTTCGTGTCCCGGGCGTCGAAGCCATATTCCATGGCCAGCACTTTCGCGTTCTTTAGCTTCCGGGGCATCTGGAAGCTCACGATGCCCTTATCGATGACGACGCCCTCGACGATCTTCGAGTCGGCCACCTCGCCGCCGGCCTTCTTTACCAGCACGAAGTTCTTCGTATCGACCTCGTAATTACCTTTCGAGTCCTTCTCCATCATGCGCGCGACCGCTTTTACGACCATGTCGGATAAGAATTCACGGGCGTTCTCGCTGTCCTTGCCCGTGAAGGATGTCCCTGCGATCTTCCTGAGCATCTCCACATCCTTTTCCGACACTTTGATCGCCATGTCATCGATCAGCTCCAGCGCCTTTTTCGCGGCCATGCCGTAGCCTTTAATGATGGCGGCGGGGTGCACGTTCCTTTCCAGCAGAATGCCGGCCTGCTTAAGCAGCTCGCCGGCAAGGACGACGGCGGTCGTCGTGCCATCGCCGACCTGGGCGTCCTGGGTCTTTGCGACCTCGACGATCATCTTCGCCGCCGGGTGCTCGATATCCAT
This sequence comes from Methanocella sp., assembly GCF_035506375.1. Lineage (NCBI taxonomy): Archaea > Methanobacteriati > Methanobacteriota > Methanomicrobia > Methanocellales > Methanocellaceae > Methanocella > Methanocella sp. The sequence continues at coordinate 7,303 of NZ_DATJPM010000087.1, read as the reverse complement.
TTTTCTTAAAATGGTCACGCCGTCATTGGTAACAACGATATCGCCCGTCGAGTCGACGAGCATCTTGTCCATGCCCTTCGGGCCGAGAGTCGAGACGACTGAGCCGGCCACCGCCATTGCTGCCATGATGTTGTTGTATTGCGCATCGCGGCCGGTGGTTGACTGGCTGCCCTCTTTCATTATATAAATAGGTCCTTGTGCAGCTTCTTGTGCCATTTTTGATCCTCCTGTAAAAGTGAAATTCAGACTTTATGTGTTTGTGGTTCAATATAAAGCTTTTCGTATATTCGGTATGCGGCAAATCACATATGTGGGCTGACGATAGAACAAAAGATATATAATCAACCCTACTTTTAGGAATAAACACGAGGCATGTCGGATCGCTATGCACCTGACGAAAGAGGAAGAGGCCATCTTTAACGGCGAGCGGGGGCCGACCCTGCAAAAGATGATGGAGATACTGGTAGCGCTCGGCGATATCTACGGCGCCGACAGTCTCATACCGGTGAAGAGCGCCCAGATCGCGGGCGTCTCCTATAAGACCATCGGCGATGCCGGCCTGGAATGGATCAGCGACCTGAAGGGAAACGCCGTAGTGCCAGCAGCCTTGAATCCCATGGGCATGGACCGGGACGCCTGGCAGGGCATGGGCATCGACCGGCATTTCGCCGAGAAGCAGGAGCATATCATTAAAGCCTATGAGAGGCTCGGCATAAAGGCCGAGTGCACCTGCACTCCATATTATTTAGAGCGCCCGAAGTTCGGCGATCATCTTGCGTGGTCGGAATCGTCGGCCGTATGCTTTGCCAACTCCGTCCTCGGCGCCCGGACTAACCGGGAGGGCGGGCCTTCGGCGCTGGCCGCTGCGCTCATCGGCAAGACGGCGAATTACGGCCTGCATATCCGGGAGAACCGCTATCCTACGGTCACCATAAAAGTAAAAGAGCCCGTCCACGGTGCCGAGTACGGCGCCCTGGGCTACTTAGTAGGCCCTCAGGTGGGCGACGGCATACCGATCTTTACGCTAAAGAGCACTCCATCGGAGGATGAGCTCAAGCACCTGGGAGCCGCGCTGGCGTCGTCCGGGGCGGTGGCGCTGTTCCACGTGCTGGACGTGACGCCGGAACAATATATTTTACCGCATGACCGCATTGATGTCGACAGCCGGGAGCTCGACGAGGGCTGGCAGACCCCGACGCGGTATTTCCTGCCTCAAAACAGGATAGACGTGGACGTCAGCGCCGTTAAGGAGCTGATGAGGAAGCACGAGGAGCCCGACATAATAGCGCTCGGATGCCCTCACGCCTCGAAGGAAGAGCTTGAGGAGATACTCAGGACGCTGAAGGGCCGCCACGTTAAAAAAGAAGTATGGGTCTGTACCGGGCGCTCGCTGGGCGAGAAAAACCAGGCGCTCATCGACGAGCTGCGGAGCCACGGCATCCGGGTCCTGTACGACACGTGCATGGTCGTTTCGCCTGCCGCCAACCATTTTAAAAAGATGATGGTCAACTCCGGCAAGGCGCTGAAGTATACGCCGTCCATGTGCGGCGTGGACACGATCATCGCGAGCACAGAGGAATGCATCGAGGAGGCCTGCCGGTGATCCTCAAAGGGCGCACGGTAAGCCGGGGAAAGGCGTCCGGCCCGGCGCTCGTATCGAAAGAAGCCATCTCCTTTTTAGGCGGCGTCGACCCGAAGACAGGCAACGTAATCGAAAAGGGCCACGCGCTCTACGGTAAGAACGTTAAGGGCAGGGTGCTCGTTTTCCCGGGCGGCAGGGGATCGACCGTCGGCTCGTATGTCATCTATCAGCTTAAGAAGAACGGCGTTGCCCCGGCAGCCATCATAAACATACGCTCGGAGCCCATCGTAGCCGTCGGAGCGATCATTTCCGATATACCTATGGTCGATGCGCTGGATAAGGACCCGGTCGAAGTGATAAGGGATGGAATGACTGTCATGGTGGACGGCACAGCAGGGACGGTCGAGATATAAATGCTGGAGCCGGCAGACCTGGAAGCGATATCGAAGGTATTCCTCTACTATGAAGTCAGGGAGGAAAACGGTGCCGATATTTTATATGGCGAGCCGCTCACCGACCCTAACACCCTCTACGGCAGCTTATACCAGTATTTCTCGAAGCGGAAAAAAGAGGCCGTCCTGGAGCATCGGCCTGGCGAAACGGTCCTGGCCATCCGGGCGACGAAGGACGATAACGTCTGGATCAACGTCGCCCTCGCCCTGGCGACCGTGGCGACGACGATGTTCGCCGGGGCGATCCTGTACGGCGTGGACGTCTTTACCGACCCGCTGTCGATGTATAAGGGCCTGCCCTTCGCGCTGGCCATCATGACAGTCCTGGGCTCCCACGAGCTGGGCCACTACATCGTCTCGATGAAGAACGGCATCGACGCCACGCTGCCATATTTTATTCCATTCCCAATACCGCCGATAGGCACGATGGGCGCCATCATCCGGCAAAAAGGGCCGGTGCCGGACCGTAAGGCGCTGTTCGACGTGGGCATATCCGGGCCACTGGTGGGGCTGGCAGTCGCCGTCGTCATCACCGTCATCGGCCTGATGCTGCCCGCCCCGGAGATCACGGCTCAGCCGGGCGACGCCACGTATTTCCAGCTCCAGACACCGCTCCTGTTCAACCTGCTGGCCTGGCTGGTCCATCCCGGCGTAACGCTGAATAGCATCAACCCCATCGCCTTCGCAGGGTGGGTCGGCATGCTGGTGACCATGCTCAACATGATGCCAATCGGGCAGCTCGATGGCGGCCACGTTGCACGGGCCATGCTTGGCCGGTGGGCCGATCAGCTTTCCAGAATGCTTCCGATGGTCATTCTATTGTTCGGTGTCTATTCCACGTTCGTAATGAATCAGCAGGGCCAGATGTGGATCTTCTGGGGTCTGCTGACCGGGCTGATCGGCGGCAGCGAGCACCCGAAGCCCCTGGAGGACACGCAGAATATCGGCCTGCCGAGGATAGTCCTCGGGGCCGTCGGCTTCTTGCTCGCTATATTGTGCTTTACGCCTTTCCCCATCAGCGTTTAATCCGGCAGGACCGTATTTTCTTTATTAAACGGCTAAAAACATTTATAATTAGAGAATAATATATTTTAGATTTAATGGTTGATCCTTCTTGAAGATATTACAGGCCACTGAACACTTCCTGCCCGATCCCGGCATCGAGCGTTTCGTCTATGAGCTGTGCCGGGTGCTGGCGGGAGCGGGACAGAGCGTTACCATGCTAGCGGGCGGCCAGGGCCGGGACCTGACGCTGGGGGGCGTACGGATCAGGCACGCATCGGCCTGCCCGGGCTACACGTTCCGCTCCCGCATCACGAATATGAACTCGGACACGCTGGCGATGCACCGGCAGCGCCCGGACCTGGTGCATGCCCACCACTTCGGGAGCGGCTACGCCGCCTCGCTATTAAAAAAATACGACGGTACGCCGTACATATTAACTATTCATAGAATGCCGCCGCCCGGAGGGCAAAATCGCCTGTATCGGGAGATGTGCCGAAAAGCTCTGGCGGGCGCGTCCGCCGTCATTGCCGTCACGGACACGATTAAAGACTGGATAGAGATGGACTTTGGCATGAGCAGCACGGTGATACATCTTTCGGCGGACGCTGAAAAGCAGGATTGGGGCGAGGCCATACAGCAATATCTTGGCATTTATGAGAGCGCACTAAAAGCGTGAAAAAGCATTATAGCCTGTCGTCGATGACGTCCTCGATATCGCCATTCGTCGCGACGGCCTTGAGCCGCTCTACGCCTTTTATTTCCTGGATGACGCCCACGACCTCCACCGGGACGAGGCTCTCCCAGTCTTCGCCGGCCAGCATTCGCCGCCGGATCTCCGTGCCGGAATACTCGTGCCGGTTGTACATGGGCGAATACTGGACATCGTAGCCCGCCTCGTGGAACAGCCTTGAGACGAGCGGATTGTTAGAGTATACGTCGGTGAACGGCGGGGTCATGGAGCGGACGTGGGCCACCCAGAGGGCGTTACGGTAAATGTCGCTGATGGGAATGACGTAATAGTAAAGATCCAGGTCCTCGAGGCTTCTCGATATCATCATGATGCGCTCGCCGGCCGTGAACGGATTCTCCGGCGTATGGCTCTGCTGGGCGCTGCCAATGCCGATGACCAGCTCGTCCACGTGCTTCGCGATCTCCTCTATCACGGTCCGGTGGCCCAGGTGGAACGGCTGGAAGCGGCCGATGTAGAAGCCCCGCTTTTTCGTGTCCATATCTCGCGGATTTATGGGCCTTAAGTATTTAAAACATGCTTCGATCGTAGGGTTTGTCCTTCAGAAATAAACGCTTCATGCATTTGTTACCTGCTATTCTATCGCTGCCTGCACGCTATTCCTCAAGACAAAAATATATGGGGGGAGCGCTATCTGTTAAAAGAGTGCCATGGTGAACATAACGAAGTACCGGGACCAGCTCATACATTACATCGACCCCGTCGCCCGGATATTTGCCCGGCTGGGGCTCACCCCGAATCAGCTCACGCTCATCTCGCTACTGTTCGGCATCGCATCGGCGATGCTCTACGGCTTCCAGCACGTGTATCTGGCCGCGGGCATGCTCCTCCTGTCGGGCCTGTTCGACTTCATCGACGGCGGCGTGGCACGCATAAATAATAAAGCGTCGTCATTCGGCGCGGCAATCGACTGGATCATCGATAAGTACGTCGATTGTTTGGTCCTTTTGGGTATCGGGCTCGGGGGACTGGCTGACATGAGGATCGTCGCCATCGCCGTGTTCGGATCGATGATCAACACGTTCATCAAGCCGGTAACATACGCCGAAATAGGCTATGATAAGAAGGAAGACGGCAAGATCAAGGACCCCCTCGAGGGCGTGGGCATCTTCGGGCGGCCCGAGACCGCCATCACCCTTATCGTGCTCTCTCTGTTTAACCAGCTCTACTGGGCCATCGTCATCGTCGCCGTCATGACCAATTTTTCGGCACTCCAGAGAATCATCTACTTGTACACGCATATGAGACAGCGCGATAGGCTATGAAAGTCGACATGCATCTCCACACTTCTAAGTCGGACGGCCGCGACAGCCTGCACAACATGGTGGAGGCCGCCGAGGCGAAGGGCCTCGACCTGATCGCCGTCACCGACCATGGCCCGGGCCACGGGAGCGGCATCACCGAGAAGCAGGCGCTGGAAACGAAAAAGGAGGCGGAAAGGCTTCAGCCGAACTATCGCGTAAAGATACTGGCCGGAATCGAGGCCGAGATTTTACCGACGGGCGAAGTGCTCCTGGAAAGCCATGAAGGCCTGGACATTGTCCTGGCCTCGTTCCACGGCGCCCCTTCCGAGGAAGTCTACTACCGCGCCGTCCTGAGGGCCGTGACCGACCCGAAGGTGGACGTGCTCGCCCACCACGCATGGATAGCAGGCCGCTTTGCACCTATCGCAAAATATGAGGGTGAGCTCGTGGAGCTGATGGCGACACATGAGGTGGCCATCGAGATCAACTCGAAGCATGCCCTGCCGTCGTGGGATTTCCTTCAGAAATGCAAGGAAAAAGGCGTTAAATATACCATCGGCAGCGACGCCCATAAAGCTGCGGACGTCGGTTCTGTGGCATGGGCAAATAACACGGCCCGCCACATCTTCAAGAACGAGGGGCTATTCATTCCCGATCTTTATTCATGAGCCCGAAGGCCGAAAATATTAAGTCAAGGAGCACATACTTAAATTCCCGCGGTCATATTTTAGTCATAGCATTTCCAATGCCGGCTTAGACCCGTTATGGAAAAGTGATCAAAATGGAATTTTGTCCTAAATGTAAAAGCATCATGATTCCCAATTCAGGTGTATTAAAATGCCGCAAGTGCGGCTTCGAGAAGAAGGCCTCGAAGGAGGCGGTCATCGTGGGGGAGCCGGAAAAGCCCCAGCGCGAGATGACCATCCTCGAGGATAAGGAAGCGGCCGGCCTGCCGACCACGGAGGATGTCAAGTGCCCCGACTGTGGCAACCAGAAGGCGTACTGGTGGATGCGGCAGCTCCGGAGCGCCGATGAGAGCGAAGTACGCTTCTTCCGCTGCACCCTGTGCGGCAAGACCTGGAGAGAATATAATTAAGGTGCAAGCGCATCTATTATATAGCTTGTAAAAGTAAAAACTAGAAGAATAATTGAGGAGACGGTATATGTTCAAGGCGGTTATCAATGCAGAGGTCTTCAAGGACGCCATCGAGGCCGTATCCACCATCGTCGACGAGGCCAAGTTCCACATCACCGCGGACGGCATCACGGCCCGGGCCGTGGACCCGGCGAACGTCGCCATGGTCTCATTCGACCTGAAGGCGGGCGCATTCGAGTCCTTCAATGCTACGGACGGCGAGATCGGCGTAGACCTGACCAGGCTGAACGACATCCTGGGCATGACCTCGAAGGACGACAAGATCGAGCTGAATCTGAACGAGGAGACCCGTAAGCTGGAGATCCGCACAGGCGGCCTGGCATATACACTGTCGTTACTGGACCCCACCTCTATTCGCAAGGAGCCCAAGGTACCGAACATAGGGCTGCCCGCGAAAGTCGTCCTGAACGGCGCCGAGCTCAAGCGTGCAGTGAAGGCCGCCGAGAAGGTATCCGACCACATGGCGCTGGGCGTCGTGGACAAGACGTTCTACGTCGAGGCCGAGGGCGACCTCGATAAGGTGCGCCTGGACATTCCGGAGTCGAGCCTCATCTCGATCCAGTCGAGCGGCAACGTGCGTTCGCTGTTCTCGCTGGACTATTTGAACGATCTTGCAAAGTCCCTGGGTAAGGCCGAGAAGGTCAATATCGACCTTGGCACCGACTACCCGGTCAAGTTCACGTTCAACATCGCCGGAGGCAACGGTACCGTTACCTACCTGCTGGCGCCGCGGATCGAATCCGAATAGTATCAACCTTTTTTTATATTTGTTATTTCAGGATAGCCAAGCCACTCTAAGCTTTATAAGAATGCTCTAAGACGCGTTCAGCCACGAAGCTACACGAAGCTGGCCTGAAGCTGCACGAAGGCATTATTAAATATTTTTGCTGCGTTGAATATTGATAGGTCATTGTTTAGCAAGTAGTCTTATTTTTATCATTTGCGTAATAGCCAAATTTATCGATAGTTTCCGATTATCTTTTTCAATTTTTTTTGCTTTGTTGAATATGCCCTTTTAAGTCTCAGAGTGTACAGAGGCACTATTTTTCACCACAAAGGCACGAAGAGCACGGAGGCCCACAAAGACTTTTTTATAATTAAGAGACAAAGGACACA
>NZ_DATJPM010000086.1 GCF_035506375.1 Methanocella sp. | reverse complement strand
TGTCGGTTGAGTTGATCGGTGACCAGGCGCTTTGGGATGAGTTCGTGGAGAGGAGTCCCTATGGCCTGCTGTTCCATCGGTGGGATTTTCTGCGGATCATGGAAAAGCATACCCGGTATCAGCTGTTTCCCTATGGTATTTATCGGGGTAATGAGCTGATCTGTATTTTCCCGCTCTTTTATCGGTATTATAATGGTTTGAATATGGTCTTTTCGCCGCCACCTTTGACCAGTGTACCGTACCTGGGCCCGGTGATGGCACCGGTATACGACACTGTAAAGCAAAAAAGAAAAGAGATCTATGGCAACGCCATCGGAGACGAGATCGATGCGGAAATAAAAAAGTTCATGCCGAATTATACGTCGATCATCACCGCCCCTGAATTCATCGACGTCCGGCCCTTCAAGTGGAACGGCTATGGCGTGGAAAACCATTACACCTACGTGATCGACCTCCGGGACCCCCTGGGCGTAATCTGGAAGAATTTCGGCAAGGATTGCCGGGAGCGGATAAAATCGTTCGGAAAGCCCGGTGTAAAGATCGAACAATCCTACGACGTCGCCCGATTATATAATATGTTGAAAAAACTTTTTAACGATCAGGGCATGAACCTGCCGCTGACCGGCCAGGCCTATCTCGACGACATCTTTCAGACTTTCCCCGATAACTTAAAAATACATTTTTTAACGCAGGATAAGACCTTACAGGACATCGAAGTCAGCTGCGAGTATAAGGATACGTTCCGATTATTATGGGGCCTGTCGATTATCAATAAAAAACTCTACGGCAATCAAGAATTTGCGACGTGGGAACTGATCAAGCGGGCAAAGGAAAGTGGATATAAAAAATTCGAGATCGTGGGAGCGAATACACAGAGGTTTTGCACCTACCAGTCGAAATTTAATCCATCCCTCGAGATGTTTTTTACCCTCACGAAAACGGATCTCATAGGAAATTTGGCCCAGTGGTCCTATTATAACCTCGTGAGGAAGAAACTGATCTGATGATGAACTATTTACCCGAGTGTACGGAGATTATGCAGGGATATCCAGGATTCGTGGCCAGAATGGGAACTCATTCCCGGGGGATGATATCGTGCGGATATTGATCGAGATCGGCCACCCTGCCCAGATCCACCTTTTTAAGAACCTCGCGTGGCGGCTCGAAAAGGATGGGCATACGGTTAAGATCGCGATCTCCATCAAGGAGATAGCCCTGGACCTGATAAAAGGCTATGGGTTCGATTATAGCATCCTATATAACAACGTCAATTGCGGCATCCTGGGCAAACTCGTCCTTCTGGTTAACGGCGAAATGGAGATGTACCGGCTTGTAAAACGTTTTGATCCTGATATCCTGATCAGCACCACGTCGGAGATCGCGGGGCCGATCAGCCGAATTTTCGGAAAGGCCCATATCGGTATAACAGATACGGAGCACGCCGATCTGACGAATTTCATCGCCTATCCCAACACGGACATCATCCTGACTCCGGAGAGCTTTAAAAAAGACCTGGGTAAAAAGCATATTCGCTTCGCGGGGTGCAAGGAATTGGCATACCTCCACCCTAATTATTTTAAGCCGGACCCCTCAGTCCTCGCCGACCTGGGCCTGACCGAGGGAGATAATATCTTTCTATTACGTTTTGCGGCCTTCAACGCCACGCACGACACGAGGAGCGAGAAGTTCGATGCCAGATACATGCCCCTTCTCATCGAGAAGCTCATAAAAAAGGGCGAGGTCATTATCTCCTCCGAGGTCGAGCTGGATCCCGGCCTAAAAAAATATCAGCGGCGGATCGACCCGATGAAATACCATCATCTTCTCTACTATTCGAAACTCTATATAGGCGAAGGCTCCACGAGCGCGAACGAGGCCGCGATCCTGGGAGTGCCTGCGCTTCACTTCGAGCGCCTGATGTATAGGGCAGGACCCCGTAGCGTCACCTCTATCATCGGTATCATGGATGAGCTACAAAATAAATACGGCCTCGTCTATAGCTTTTACGATGAGACCGAGCTGTTGCGGAAGGCTGACGAAATCCTGGCGGACATCGGGGCTTCGAAAAGGGACTGGGCGCGAAAAAGGGAAATATTCTTAAAAGATAAAATCGATGTGACCGCTTTCCTTGTCTGGTTCATAGAAAACTATCCGGGGTCCCTCGCGGAGATCAAGCAAAGCCCGCAACTTCAGTATAATTTTAAATAGCCGCCGTGCATAATTTTTATCGTTGAAAAGCCAGATAGGCATAAGACGGAGAAATGGCCGCATATGAATACGAATAATGATTATCCATCGAAAATTATTCGTTACATATCCATCGCCTCCGAGGTCATCCGGGAACGAGGCCTCTTTTTTTTCATGGGCTTTTTTTTTAAAATGGAACTCAACACTTTTCTGGTCAAATTTAATAATATTTACTCGGTGGCATATGCCCGGTCATTCAACCGGCCCCTCGTCCACGTCATCGGCGATAGCCATTCGTGGGCTTTCAAGCGGACACGGTCCTTCATCGTCCATAACATCGGCCCCGCGACCGCCTATAACCTGAAAAACAAGAACAGTACCATACGGTCGAACCAAAAATTGTTCTCCGAGCTCGGCCGGATCGATCTTAAAAAGGACCTCATCATTCTCGTATTCGGCGAGATCGACTGCCGCGTCCACATCTATAACCAGTATCGAAAAAGCCAGAACGGCGTTACAATGGAAGAATTCATGGACCGGGCGATCTCCAACTACGGGGAAGTCCTCGAGCAATTGCGTAATGCAGGCGTGAACTTCGTCGTCTACGGCGTTATTCCCGCCCCGAAGCAGATCTTCAGGTATCCGCCCTACGCGACGGAACGGATGAGACGGGAGCTCTTCGATGAATTCCGATCCAGCTATCCATTCCTGGCGACGCCGGAGATCCGGAGCTGGATCAACCGGACGTTTAATGAAAAGCTCCGGGCCTTTTGCGAGAAGAACGGGTATGGATATATCGATATTTATCCCGAGGTCGCGGACCAGGATGGCTTCATCGCGGACGCATTCTCCGCGGACGAGATCCACGTGAACGGCAGAATCATGCCCTTCATTAAAAGCCAGCTGAAAAAAAAATACGGTATAATGACTTGAGCCTTACTTTTTGATAATGCCGAGGCTACGGTATATGACCGGCTTTCTTTGCTTCATCCGGCAAAAGGAGGAGAACGCGTTATTCCATAGCACATCGTGCGACAGGAGCAGGCCGCCTTCCGTGATATGCGGCCACGCGGCCTCGTATTCGAAGAGCATGTGGTCATACGTATGGAGGCTGTCGTGGAAGAATATCGAGATATCGCCGAGCTTCTCCAGCAGCTTTGGCAGCTCGACCTTCGCGTCGCCGGCTATCAGTGTCCACCGGTCCTTAACGTACTCGGGGATGAATTTTCCCACCTTATTCTCCGTGAAATGGTGGTCCGAGCCATCGCCGATGATGTAGACCATCTGGCCGTCCTTGTCCGTCCCCTTCGAGGTAAAGCATTCGTAGGGCGGAAGGTCGATAGAATAGAGGTGGCCCTTCTTGTTCTCGTGCATCGCCGCCAGCGTGAAAGCGCTCGAAGCACCGTCTCCCACGCCCGTCTCGATCACGATCTCTGGCTTATATTTTTTTATGAGCGAATACATATTCAATCGAATGCCGTTGTCGACAAAATGATATTTTGCGAGGTGCTCCGTCAGGTCGTTTGGTAAAAAGTACTGCATGTCCTCGAAAAAATCTCGCCCCGACATTTTCGACAGGGACCTTGCGAAATAATACCGGGATAATCCCTCCGTGGCGGTCAGCATCAGCGAAGGGTTTTTTATGATATACGGGATCGCCGAGATAGTATGCGTATATTTAATAGACTCAAGCATATTCCCGAATATTTTTTTTATGTTATATAACATTTCTCATGACGATATAATCGTGCTATGCTTACGATTATCTTCTATCATAAGCTTTTAATATCCAGGACCCATATATCTGCGAATAATCATGGTATCTGTGGAAAACATTTTTATCGCGTTCCTTGTTCTCATCGGTACACTGGTCATATTTAATATTAAGATTTTAAGGGAAAAAATTAGTTTCGAGGTGTTAGGAAAAATATTTTTTTTTATCATACCTATCGTAGCGATAGCTGGCATCACCCTTCCCTTGATAATCGGAGAATATAGCTTTTCACTTTTAGGCTCATATTTGGCCGTGCCTATGATCCTCGGACCCCTGGCATACTACATATATTTTAATAAATTGATGGAGTTCGAAGACAATGGCACAAAATGACGCGGTATCCCCCGGTTCCGGCACTGCTGACATGAAACTCCTGGGGGTTCTTTATTTCGTTCTCTACGCATTGTCGATCTTACTCCTGTATACGTACGACGTTCGAAATATCTTTTATTATCTGGTCATAGCGATAATGGCGGCCGTCGTTCTCCTCGAGATCATGCGGAGCGAGCCGGGTAAAAAACACGTCCTCATATTACTCCAGATCATGCTCCTCACAGTGAACATTATCTGGGGTGTCACACTAAAATATTATTACTCCTTTGGCTACACCGATATTTTTGGACACGTTCAACTGATCAATTCATTGATCAATCTCGGCCACGTTACGGAAATATTCGAGACGTATCAGCCCTTCCCCCTGTGGCATATCCTTGCGAGCATCTTTTATCAGATCAGCGGCCTACCGATCACGGTCAACACCATTTGTTACGTCCTGAGCGGCTTGATTTTTTTCTGTTTACCTGTGTTCATGTACCTGGCCGCGATCAATCTCTTAAATAATAATAAGGTAGCCCTCTTATCCGCCCTGATCATATCGTTCTATCCTACGCTCATTTGCTACGGGATCTATTCGATACCGAGAAGTGCCGAATCGTTTTTCTTCGTCTTGCTGGTCTACCTCCTGGTAGGCAGGGATAATCCAGTAAAATATTACCTCGCAATATTTTTTACGTTTGTAATCGTACTTTACCATACCGTTTCGATACCCTATATCCTGGCAATCCTGGCGGTCATCTACATCCTGAACCTGTTCTTCGCCCGGGAAGAAAAAAAATCACTAGTCACGCTTTCCTATTTACTCATTAGCGGGGCGATAACGATCATCTACTGGGAACTCTTCGCCAACCGGCTCATTCAAACGCTGATCACCGATATTACTTCTCCCGCTCCGACGGGGCCGCTCACAAAATCCATCTTTACGCAGCCTACGGGCGAGCTGTTCAATTACATCCAGTTTATGCCCACGCTCTTCTTCTTGATCGTCGGCGCATTGCTGATCCTGCGCGACAAAAAAGTGAGTAGCACGGTTAAGATTCTGGGGATCGTTTCCCTCTTACTGGTTCCGATCACGTTCCCCGGGCCGCTCATGCTTGTCAACAAGCTGGCGGGTAACCTGAACCTGGGACGGTTCGAGGAGTATACCTTTATCTTTATCGGATTGATCGCCGCCGTCGGCTTATTATTTTTATTCTATCGATTAAAAAAGGCCGGAAAAGCTATAATGCTGGTCATTTTTATCGTCTGGGTGCTCTTATCGGTGTCGAACGACTGGGTAGCCCTCGATAACCCACTGGTGAAAAGGTCATTCTATACATTCTATTTGAGCGAGGGCGAGACCCAGGGCCTGGACTTCATCTCGCTCGTGAGGGTGGATTATCTGCTCGTGGACTATATCCCGGCGAGGTATTACGAAGCCGTGCCGTGGCAGCCGCATAATTATACGATCTTAAAAGTGTATGCCAATACGAGTATGCCCATCGTTCACAGCCCGAACGATATCATCATACTCCGCGATAAGGAGATCGACCGGCGCGGATTGAGGTTCTATACGGCGAATGAAACGATGTTCTGGTATTATTCGAGCTCCGATTCGTACTATGATTACTATCATAGGGATGACGACTTATATAATAACCTGTACTCCTTCAACAGGATCTTTAGCTCTCCTGACATTAGCGCCTATACCTCGAATGAACTATATAAATATTATCAATATAAACAAATTTAATATAAAAATAAAAAAACTATTTTTAATTTGGTCCAATTGAACAATTCTATTTATTTAATATTAAAGATAGACCAAAAAGTATAATATGACTAATCGTTAACTAAGTTACAGACAGTTTGAAAAAAATACCATTTAAATATTAAAACGGGGGGCATGTGTTAGGTGACTGTCTTGACAAACCGATCCATGAATCCCCAGAGATTATTCGCTAGCTTTATTATAATTGCTTCCTTCTTATTAACACTGTACATATCAACGAACCCGGTCGCGTATGCGGCAACGCCTCCGATACCATCCAGCACGCATCCGTATTTGTTTTTCCATTCGATCTCGGAACTACCCGGCTATCAGAATAATAAGACCGAGCCATGGGCGTCCTGGGAATACCTGATTACCGTGGACGCAAACAAGGCGTCGAGCTACAATTGGGCCGGCAATATCGGTACCTATAACGATATTAATTCGCGCGGCGAGTTGGCGGCCGAATGCGCACTGGCGTATTACATCAAAGGTGACGCGAAATACAAGACGGCGGCTATTAACGCCCTGCTGAACATGAACGTGGGCGATAAGAACAACCACTATACGCTGGGTATGGGCACGGCGAACTGGGCTCTGGCCTATGACCTGATGCAGCCTTATCTCACGTCGGCCCAGGACACGCAGGTCCGGGACCTGCTGGCGAGAAATGCTAACGATGCGTGGGTGGACGCGAACTATCTCTCCAGCAATCCGGGCGTGCTCGATCCCACCTATGTCACCTTCTGGGATGGGCAGGGCCGGTGCTATCCCGGCATCGGAATGGCAGCATTGGTGCTCGCCGATTATACGAACCCGAACAATATCGCGCTCACCGCAGGCCTGGACCGCTGGTGGGCCGCCGGAACGTCTGACTACTTCGTGAAGGATAGCTTCCATACGTGCGAGGGCAGCCGCCCGATCATAGACTACGGCATGGATTCTACCGGCGTCGATTTTACGGGCTCCTACCAGTCCTATGTTCTCGCATCCCAGATCAAGTTCGCGCAGGCTTACTCGCACGCCTATGGCCACAGTATCTACCAGGACTATCCCAAGCTGCAGGCTTACCATTACGCGGACCTATGGCTATCGACGCCAATCGGCAATGGCCCGGGATATAGCACCAGCGGAAGCGAGTTCCCCAACTATTTCGCCTTGACGGCAAACCTCGCGACGGGGACGAATAAGAACGACATGATCTGGTTCTCCAACGTGAAGGGTGTCAACTGGTATAGCCGGGATTCGACAAAAAACCTCTGGCAGGACACGCTCGCGGAGTGCGATATGTCCTATATGTGGCTCTACATGGTCTACGGCAACTATGCGTCCACGGCTTCTACGGCACCGGCCTATACGTCACACTTGAATGACCAGTCCCTCCTCCAGGTTTTCCGCAACAACTGGGATAATACTGCGACCTGGCTGGAACAATTGACCAAGACTAAGTATCTGAATAATAGCGAAAACTCCCGGGAATACAATCACCAGGACCAGATGAGCTTCGAATACATGGACCGGGGCGATTACCTGCTGGGCGATGGCCAGGAGAATAAATACTTCGGCAATGCGCAGTACGGCATAAACAGCCAGTATCATAACGTGCTCGTCTTTGAAAACCCGGGCAGCCCATGGCCGGTCTCCTCGTTCGCCAACAGCCGCGTCCGGGGGGCGGATAAGTCCCATGCTATCACCGACCTTACCACTCTGTCCACGTCATGGATGAACGCGACCATATCCAGAGCGAATGTGTCCGCGGTCGAGGACGACGGTGCCAGCTATCTGGCCCTCTCGAAGAACATCACGTGGGAGCGGGATATCCTGTTCCCCGGCGATTATTTCCTCATCGTCGATCGGGCGAACTCTTCATCGCAGTGGGGCTATGACGCCCAGTTCCGGCCGGTCACTCAGGACATTCCGGTGTACAGCGACGAGAGTAGTAACACCTGCAGCAATGACAATGTGACCCTGTATCTGAACAACGCCCAGTATAACTGGAAGTCGCTCGCCTACAAGACCCCGACGGACACCGGGATCACCGCGAGCAGCATGAACTGGAGCGGCAAGAGCGTCTTCGGGTCGGTCGTCACGGCACATATCTATACAGTCCCTGCATCGAGCGTGACGGTCACAAAATATGTGGGCAGGATCCACGATTATAGCTCCGCAGGCGAAGTCTACTCGCCGGTCGTCCTGTTCAAGCAACCGGCCTCGAATACCCTGTACCGCGTGACGGCACTGTACTCGAACTATGCGAGCGAAACTCAGGGGAGCGCGAGCACGATATCCGTATCCGGTACGGGCAACGCGCTGAGCGTCAGGTATGGCGGGTATGTCGACTATGCTTATACTGGCAGCGGGACCAGCACGTTCGGCCAGTTCACGACGAACGCGGATACGGCGTACGTGAGGACCTATGGCTCGCCGATCCAGTATACGCTCATCAACGGCTCGAGCCTGTCATCCTCGGGTTCCCCGCTGGCCTCCGTATCGAAATCCGTGAACTATCTAGCGGTCCAGCAGAACGGGAACGTCAATCTGAAGGTAAAAGGCACGGGCTCTGGGGATATTAGCATATACCAGGTCGATACGTCGGGCTCAATCCAGGTGTTAAGGGACGGTCAGACGTATACGAACTGGGTCAAGGGTAGTAACTTTATAACGATCACGACGGACCTGGGCGGGCACGAGTTCACGATCATACCCGCGAATGTGTCGCCGATACCGACTCCGACGCCGACTCCGACCGCGACGCCCACGCCAACGGCCACGCCAACGGCCACGGCGACCCCGACGGCGACTCCGAAGCCCTCGACTACGGCGACCCCGACAGCTACGGCGACCCCGTCACCCGGCAATAGCTCGGGCACTTTCTACCTTTCGAAAGGATGGAACCTCATATCCATACCTTATGTTATCCAAAATAACCGGATAACGGATCTAATTCCTGCAAGTGTCCTCAGCCACGTCGAAAATATTTGGGGCTGGGATGAGTCCTCGCAGAACTGGGTATATTATAGTCCTGATTCGAATGACTTCTTCTATAACTATTACCCGGCATTGAACCGGCTCAACACGGGCAAGGCTTACTGGATATCGGTGGATTCGGACCAATCCTTCACGGTCTCCGGGCAGATTCCCGGCTATGCGCCGAACAGCCCTGTTACTCTAGTGAGCGGCTGGAACTTTGTGGGCCCGACGGGGATGTCCGCCGCTACGCCAAATGCGATGTATCCTAATGCAATATGTGTGTGGAGCTGGGATGATTCGACACAGAGCTGGCGATATTACTCGTCGGATACCAACGATGACTTCAACAAATACTTCCCGGCTATCACTTCGATCGAGCCCGGTAGCGGTTATTGGGTAGCTATCCCATAATAATGGAGAGGGATATGAAAATGCAGCCATCAAAAATATTGATAATCGGATTTACAATCGTATTGTTCGCAGGAATAATTTCGTTACCTTCGATAGCGGCGGGCCCGACACCGCCTCCAGTACCAACCCCAACTCCACCGCCCAGTAGTGGCGGAGGCGGCGGCAGTAGCGGTGGTGGCTCGGCGCCGGTCTTCCAATCCTATACGATACCTTTGAAGTCCAGCGACGGCACCATCATCGGTAACATCACGGGGCGGAGCGCCATTACGATCATACTCCGGGCGGTCAACACGACCGTGCTCGATGGAATGAATTACACAGTGACCATGGACGCGGATATGGGCCAGAGGCCGCCCGACGATGCCACGCTTGACATGAACATCCGGGCACCGAACCGGTCGGGACTTCCCCGTGGCATGGACAGCCCGCTCGTCCTGGGCGTGGTGGACATTTCCCGGCATTCTTCTTATGGGTGGAACGTGAAGTCCGATACCGTTAAATTGACCTTCACGGTGCCCGACTCGTCGGCCAGTGATGCGGGAACGATTTATTACATCGTCCGGTATGACGGCTCCAGCTATCACATCCAGGCAGCGACCCTTAAAGCTAGCGATGCGGACACGAAGACCTTTGAGGTATTTCCCTCATCCGAGACAGGCCTGTTCACTGTCATAAAGGTCAGCTCCTCCCCGGCCACGCCGACGCCCGTTGTGACTCCTACGACCCTTCCGACCTCGACCTCGACCCCGACTCCGATCCCCACTACGGAAACGTCGAGCCCCTTAAGCCCATATCTTTTCCTGGTCGGCATTATCGTCTGCGTGATCGTGGCCATCCTGGCGGTCATAGTTATTATTAAGCTGGCGAAATAAGTCAACTTTTCGCTTTTTATACTAAACCTATCGCCTGGCGCTGGAGAATTCATATATAATGGATTCGTTATACCTTACTATCCGGCCGTATCGTCCAGGGTAACTCAAGTGCTCAATTATGAATAACCTCCTAAAGATAATCTTCATTGTAGCAGTCGTCCTTCTGGCCATGATCTTGCTGGGACATTCCTTCCTTTCCACGAATACGGGCCCGTCACCTACGCCTATACCTTCTATATCGCCGTCACTATCCCCTTCGATACCGTCTTCAATATCACAGTCGCCCCTGCCGACTGGCTCGCCATCTTCACGAATACATCCCTATCTCTTCTTTCAAGATATTACGAAGGTTGACGGATATAGTCGACAGGACGAGGCTCCCTATAGCGATTACCTGTATTACATCCGGTTGGAAGCGAATCAAGCGCTTGAATTGGACTTTACAAGAAATATCGGTATATATAACGACTGGAGCAGCCGCGGCCAGTATGCGGCTTCCTGCGCAGTGATGTGGTACGTGACACAGGACCCGCGATATAATGCGAAGGCGCTCTCGATCCTCAAGAACATGGACGTGGGCGATGAGCCCAATCACTATATATGGGCCATGGCCGCCGGCTCGTATGCCATTGCCTATGATCTGATGCAACCTTATCTCGGTTCGGATGATGCCATGGTGCGGGATAAGCTGGCCACGTTGACGGATAAAGCGTACCAGGATACGAACAGCGTCGGCGATGACTACGTATCGTTCTGGGACGCCCACGGCAGGGACTATCCCGCGATCGGGATCGCCGGCCTTGCGCTGGACGGCTATACGAATCCCAACCATCTGCCGCTGAAAAGCAATGTCACCGTCTGGAAAGCATGCGGGGACGTTTATTTCTACGAGTCCGATGCCTCTCATACGAATGGTGGCCGGCCGATATACTCTTATGGCTATACCCTGGATGGTACGGACTTCCTGGGCTCCTATAAGGACTATGTCGTGGGCTGGGAGATCGCCTATGCCCAGGCCTACACGCATTATTACGGCGTGAGCCTGTTCCAGGTATATCCCCAGGCACAGGCATATTTTACGAATGAGCTCTGGAATTCGCTGCCCATAAAGTACGGGACGGACTATTCGACGAGCGGCTGCGAGTATGCGCAATATTACGATTGTATCGCCAACCTGGTCGACCCGGTGAACCGGTCATACGTGCTGAACTTCTACGATGCGGAGCAGGCGAACGTGAAAAAAGACCTATTGCCGAAAGCGCACTGGCTGGGCCAGGTAGACCCTATTACGGCGTTCTTGACCCGGAAAGACTACTCGGATTATCCGCGCTCGCCGCCGCCCTACACCTCGCGTATCGGCGATGATCAATTGTATCAGGTGTTCCGCTCTTCATGGGATGCGAACAGCTCATGGATGGGTGTTGTCACAAAAAGCCCACAGGTAAAGGATTCCGAAGCTTCGCGCGAGTATAACCACCAGGACCAGCTCGCCTTTGAATGGTACTCGCGAGGCGCGATCCTGATGGCTGACGGGGGCGAGAATAAGCGCTGGGGTGAGGCCCAGTATGGTCTCACCGAGTTTTATCATAACGGCATGTCGCTCGAAAATCCCTGGTCGGCATGGCCGAACTCGAAATATGGCAATATGCCGAGCCGTGGCGTGTGGAAGAGCGGAGCCCTCGCAACGACCGCTGTCATCGAGTCCGGCTGGATGAACGCGACGCTGAGCAGAACGAATGTGACGCAGGTTAACAATGATGACCAGTCTCCTCTCAACATAGCCTCGCGGGTTTCATGGGAGCGTGATGTATTGTTCCCGGATGGGGACTATTTCCTCGTCTTCGACCGACTGGATAGTAACGATGCCTGGGGCTTTGATAACATCTTCCGGCCGAGCACTCAGGACACGCAGGACTCGACGAACTCGTGCAAGCCGATCAATATCACATTATACCTCGACGGCCAATTGTACGATTGGGCTTCGCTGGAGTATAAGTCCCCGGTGAATGTCGGGTCGCTGAACGTAGTACAGTGGGATACGAAGAATGTCTTTGGCGAGGAGGTGACTGGCCACCTTTTCACCGTGCCCGAGAGCCCCGTTACGATAATGAAAATGGTGGGTCGGACAGCCGGCTACGATGAGCGTGCCGAGGATTATGTGCCCGTCCTGGTGTTCAGGCCGCAGGCCGGTCAAAGCCTGTATCGGGTGACGGCGCTCTACGCGAATTATCGCGGCGAAGCCCCGTTGAACGCGAGCGACGTGCCGGTTTCAGGTAATGGTAATGCGCTGATGATACTTGGGCCTGATTTTGCCGATCATGCCTATTCGGGAACGGGCACCAGCACATTCGGCCCGTTCACGACGGATGCAGATACGGTATACGTAAAAACAAGCGCCGACCCGATCGAATATACTATGTTAAATGGGAAATATATCGATTATCAAAGCAGTCCGATGGTCGCCTTTACGGATCCGGTCATTTATTTCACATTGAAGAATACCGGGAAAAATATCCTCATCGCGATGGATAGCGAGAATGCGAACACGATGGCTTTACGCTTCCCGAATAAAGGAGATAAATACGTTGTTCGCATCGATGGCCGGGATAGATACGACTGGAAAGCCGATGTTGACATGCTGGAGCTGCAGGTCGATAGCGGAAAGCACACCATCGAAATTAATGAGATCTAATTTACTTTATATGATTTAATGATAATATTTACATCGTTAATCGATGTAAATAATTTGTTCTGTTTGCCTATTCCCTGAATATGGCCATATAATATTAATATAATAAATAATACTGATTTTTATCTCCAAATTAAATCATATATTTAATTAATGTCCATTTATTTGAAATTTAACGAAAAAATATATAGCACATGTTCCATTCATAAAATAATCGGTAAAGTAACGACTTGGGGCATATACAATGGAGATTATATATGTATCGAAAGTTCAATACGGCAATAATTTTGCTGGTTTTATTACTTGGGCAATTCATGACCTTTACTACCGTCGCCTCAAGTATCACGGTTGATGAAAATAATCCAGTAAATTTACTAACGAACAGCACTGATACGGTTAATTCAAATACACTTCAGACTGTATTGGCGAATACCCATCCTTACCTGTACTTCCACAATATTTCTGAAGTCCCAGGCTATAAGAATAATAAGACCGAGCCATGGGCATCCTGGGAGTACCTGATCATCGCCGATGCCAATACGGCGTCCGGCTACAACTGGGCCGGTAACATCAGCGGATCCAATGACATCAACTCCCGGGGAGAACTCGCCGCCGAATGCGCATTGGCGTATTACATCAAAGGTGACGCGAAATACAAGACGGCGGCTATAAACGCCCTGCTGAACATGAACGTGGGCGATAAGAACAACCACTATACGCTGGGAATGGGTGTTCCCGGCTGGGCCTTCGCCTACGATCTGATGCAGCCCTACCTTACGTCTGCCCAGGACACACAGGTCCGGGACCTACTGGCGAAGTACGCGAGCGATGCATGGGTAGATGCCAATTCGGTGTCCGGCACACTCGATAAGACCTATGTCACCTTCTGGGATGGACAAGGCCGCTGCTATCCGGGGATCGGTGTGGCGGGATTGGTGCTCGCCGATTATACAAACCCGAACAATATCACGCTCACCGCCGGGCTGGACCGATGGATCGCCGCAGGCACGACGGATTTCTTCGTGCACGATAGCTACCACACGTGTGAAAACAGCCGGCCCATCATCGACTATGCAATGGACTCGACCGGAGTCGATTTTAGCAATTCCTACCAATCCTATGCGATGGCTACAATGATAAAATACGCACAGGCCTACTCGCATACGTACGGCCATTCGATCTTCGACGACTATCCTAAGCTGAAACAATACTTTATGTATGATCTCTGGTCTTCACTGCCGATCGGCTATACGTCTTCCTATAGCACCGGCGGTAACGAGTTCCCGAACTTCTATGGGGATATCGCGAACCTGGCCTCGGGCACGGACAAGAACAACATGATCTGGTATAATAATACCAAGAGTAACCAGTGGTCCGGAAGGGATGTCCAATCGAACATCTGGGCGGATACCCTCGGGGAGAGCGAGTTATCCTACTTATGGGGCTACCTGTTCTATGGGAACTATAAGAATGTTACTGCAACAGTACCGAATTACACTTCCGTGTTAAACGATCAGTCTCAGCTCCAGGTATTCCGCAATGGGTGGGATAACAATGCCACCTGGTTACTCCAGACGACCAAGACGAAATACCTCAACTCAAGCGAGCTATCCCGGGAGTTCAATCACCAGGATCAGATGAACTTTGAATATTTTGACCGGGGCGAGCAGCTCATTGCCGATGGCCAGGAGAATAAGCACTTCGGTGACGCCCAGTACGGCATCTACAGTCTGTACCATAATGTCCTCGTATTCGAGAATCCGACCCCGTGGCCGGTATCATCCTTCGGAGGCAGCTCGGTGCGGGGCGCCTTCAAGTCGAAGGCCATCGCAGACGTTAATACCATATCGACGGCCTGGATGAACGCGACCCTTTCGAAGGCGCCTATCTCGGCGGTCGAGGATGACAACGTCGGCTCCATTGCGCTCACGACGAACATTACCTGGGAGCGGGACATAATGTTTCCAGGCAGCTATTTCATCATTGCGGACCGGGCCTCCAGCGCGCAGCCCTGGGGCTACGACGCGCAGTTCCGGCCCGTATCACAGGATCGGCCAGAAAGTACCAGTACGGCCGCGAACGATAACGTGACGCTTCTCTTGAACGGGGCCGCCTATGACTGGAACTCCCTGGCATACAAGAGCCCTGCCAATACGGGCGTGACCACCAGTGCCATGGACTGGTACGGTAAGAGCGTCTTCGGTAAGGTCGTCACGGGCCACCTCTATACCGTTCCGGCTTCCCCGGTAACGGTGACCAAGTACGTCGGCCGGCTACACGCCTATGCCGATATGGGCGAGGTATACCAGCCGGTCGTCCAGTTCAAGCAGGCTGCGGCCAACAACCTCTACCGTGTGACCGCCCTATCGTCGACGTACGCGGGCGAGACTCCCCTCAAGACTTCCACCGTGGCAGTCACAGGCACGGGCAACGCCATGTCGATCGTCAACGGCAGCATCACGGATTACGCCTACACAGGAAAGGGCATGAGCAGCTTTGCCGGGATAACCACTGACGCGGATACGCTCTATGTCCATGGCGGCTCTGCCGAATTTACAGCCATCAATGCCACCGCGCTGTCATTTAACGACGTTACGGCCATGGCAAGTAATGCCCGACTGGACTATATGACAATTAAGCAGGATTCCTCGGGCGCATCAGCCGTGATAAAGGCCGGCTCTACCAGCAGCGTAACTATCCGAATGTCCGCGGGGACATATAATGTAAGCATGGATGGAGTAGCCATTCCCTCGACGCAGAGCGGTAACAACGTGACGTTTACGGCAGCGGGCGGAAAGCACCAGTACGTCATATCCGGTCCTGGGACGCCCGTTATAACGGCGACCCCGACACCAACGATCGCTCCGTCCGCCACGCCAATACCCACAGTAACGCCGATACCGACCTCCACGCCGACGCCGACGCCTCAGCCGACCGTTACTCCGACTCTAACACCCGCGCCGACCTCCACGCCGACGCCGACGCCTCGGCCAACTACTACTCCGACTGCGACGCCTGTGCCGACGGCCATCCCGACGGCGACGCCGACGCCCGGAACACCCGGCTATCCAACCGATGGGCTGGTGTTCTACTATAATTTCATGCACGATTCGGGCGACGTCATCGTAGACGAGTCGGCCAACCACTTTAACGCCGTAAACCACGGAAGTACCAGGGTACGCGAAGGAAACGTGTACCGCAGAGATTTCGATGCCGCGAGCTCCAATTATCTCGTGGCCGGCGACAATGGCGTTAATAAGGATTGGACCGCGGTCGTGCTGTTCAAAGTCTCGAACACGAACGGCCGCAAGTTCTTGATATCCGGGAACAGCGGCTCTGGCATCGAGCGCTGCCCCCTGGGCGTTGTCTCGAACAGCCTGGAAGTGTTCGACAGCGACCTCTACGGTAAGGCTACGTTCACCGCCGGCCAGCTGATCCTGGGCTCATCCACGCAGAACGATACGGGTACATACCTGTACGTGAATAAAAGCCTTGATAGCAGCAACGGTAATACGCTAGACGTCAGCGGGCAGCTGGATATCGGGAGTATGGGCGGCACTTTCAACTTCGACGGAAGCATGTACGCCGTATACTTCTATAACCGCTCATTGAGCGCTAAGGAGATCAGCAGTATCTATGAATGGGAAATGAATCGATTGAGTTCGCCTGCGGCAACGCCCACCGTTACCCCTACGGCGACGCCGACCGTAACGCCGACTGCGACGCCCGTGCCAACCGTCACTCCGACGCCGACGCCCGTGCCGACGGCCACGGCGACTCCGACAGCGACGCCTGTGCCGACGGTTACGCCTACGGCGACGCCGACCGTAACGCCGACTGCGACGCCTGTGCCGTCTGTCACGCCGACGCCGACCCCTGTACCGGGATCGAATGCCGGTCTTGTAACGGAAACGATTCCATCGAGCATGGTCCAGGGCGAGAGTTACAATGTCTCCATAACACTGAATAACACAGGGACGACAACATGGTCCTCGAGCGGAGGCTTTGTATTATTGGGCTCGAGCGATGCCGGCTTGTTCGGCACTGCGAAAGTCAACATGTCGCCCGTTATCACGGTGTTGCCCGGACAGAAATACGTCTGGAATCTGACCCTGAAAACCCCATTAACGACGGGTAACTATACCGTCGTATACCGGATGGCGAAGGGCAATACGACCTTCGGCGATGCATTAAGCCAGAAGATTACCGTCACCGGGGCAGCGCCTAACGCAAAGATCGTCTATAGCTCGATGCCACGGTACATGCTCTCAGGCCGCTCTTATACCGTCTCGGTGACGATGCTGAATAATGGCAATTTGCCGTGGTCCGAAAATTCGGGCATCCGGCTGGGCGGTAATGACGATACTGCGTACTTCGGGAACACCCGTTTCACCCTTCCTGCCGGCGTCGTAGTTCTCCCGGGCCAACAATATACCTGGAGTTTTACCATTAAGGCACCGGCTACCGGGGTATACAATCCGGCTTACCGGATGGTCTGGGACGGGCATGCCTGGTTCGGCGAGACACTAAGCAAGACGGTTCTCGTCTTTTAATATAATCGTAAGCCGGGGGTCCCCCCGGCGGCCTTTTTTTAACCTTCTAAGCCGAATTACTCTCCCGATCAGATAATTACATTTATTAATATACCGGATATAATGGACTATTGAAATAGCCCGGGAACTTATGCCATTACGAATCAGGCACTTTTACAGGAAGGCCGTCATTTACGGCATACTACTCGTGGCCAGTTTCGCCCTGATCTTCGCCCTTGCATATGCAGGCGCTGGCTGGGGTGTGATCCTGCTCATTTTCGGCACTATTATCGCGTGCGGGATATGCTTTTACCTATTATTCGATCCAGTCGCGGCCTTGATATTCCATGCGAGCCCGCTGAGCGTTGCGGACGCCCATCGCGTCGTCGAGATCGTTGATAATCTCCGAAAGAACATTGGACTGAAACAGCCCGGGCTCGCCGTGATCCACGACTCGAGCTCGGACATCTTTACCTGCGGCCCGACCCGGGACCATACGACTATATTCTTCACATCGGGATCGATGACGACGTTTAACGATGCGGAGATTGAAACTATCTTAAAGCACGAGATCGAAAAGATCGACGAGGGGGGTTCCATTGTTTACACTCTGGCCATGGCGGCCTATTCCTTGCTGGCGAAGCTTATCGGTCGATCACAGTCCTATCGACGCAAGGCCATTCCACGGGGTATGGCGGAAAATTGCGGAAAGATCAGGATCGCCGATATGATGGACGTGCCCTTCGTGGTCCGGCTCATGATCGCCCACGATATGTATAATTATTTCAACTTGCATGACCTGAGCCGTTTGGCCCGAGAACGGTCTTCCTTCTTCCTTATAGTTTACGATGAGGATGAGCCTGCGGGATTTATCGTCGGCGAGATCGATGGTAAGCTGTTCCGACGTAGAGGGCACATCGCCAAGCTCATCGTCGATGAAGAACATCGAAAAAAAGGCCTGGGTACATGTCTTGTGGAAGCGTTCATAGATCGAACACGGGATTACGGATGTGATCAATGCCACATTGAAGTGAGGATGGATAACCCCGTGGCCATATCCCTTTATGAGCGATCAGGGTTTAAAAAGGAGCGCACTATCACAAAATATTATCCGGATGGGACGGACTGCCTCATTTTGGTGAAAAACCTCGTGATAATATAGGGATCATCTTTTTATAAGATTAATAGAAATACTGGATAGCATCCCGTAGCCGAAATCCGATAATTTGCCGACGGCGTCCAGTTTTTTAACGTGGTAATAGGGCATCAGCTTCGGGTTGAACTTTGACTTGAACACGTTCAGCCGTTTCATATCTCCGCCCCAATTCTCGTAGCACTTATACCCCTCAGATTTCGCCGCTTTTATTTTTTCCCACTCAAGATATTCATTCACTTTTAAATCCCGGTTTATAACGTTATCGCCGCACCATCCCATGTACAATCCCTTATACATACAATCTATTGTCATCCCGAGAACTTCGCTGCCCCGGTAAAGGAAGTATAATTTAATATTGTCGGGGAATAGGGCAATCAATTCCTTTAAAAACCCGGAGTCCTGGCGACGGAAGAACGTTTTACCATGAGCCTTGAGGCTTTCCCCCATGTTAGAGTAAAAAGTGTCCACATCGGAAGTCTGCATGATCGTCAGATCATATTTTTCGCAAGACCGGATATTTTTTTTACAATCCGACTCGAAATCGTTCCACATATCATCGAGAGGCCGGTCCAGGTCAATGAGGTAAGTATAGAGAAGCTGGGTATTATAACCGTCCCAGATCATAGGCCGAATATCGTTCATGTCCGGGACGAAGGTGATCGATACGTAGTTGGGCGCGAGCCTTTTAAGCTCCCGGCTAACGTCGTTCCATGCCAGGTCGAGGTAGGACTCCTTCTTGCGCTGCCTTACGGTCGCGTAAATATCCCCCATGACGAGGCCCATGTAAGGGGTATACGTCAGCGTTCCCGGGGGCGGAGAATAGACAAGCTTTATTCCCCCCTTTTTTTTATAGAATAACGGGAGCACGCCTATTAAAGTACTACCTTTAAAAATACCATATGTCAGGAGATCGTAACCGATATACTTCTCGATGGTCTTCAGATAATCCCAGCGATGGAATAGCATACCATACGGGCTCTCCTCGATGAACCCGTCCCACTGGCCCTTATCGGATATGATCTCGATGGTCATTCGCAATTCACGCCTTTTTAGACATCTTTTCCATGATATAGCTCGTCGTCCTATACAAGATATTTTTCTTAATGATATAAAAATACGGTATAAGGGAAGGGTTGAACTTCGCCTTGAAATCGTTCAATCGTTTCTCGTCCGCGCCCAGGTTCTCATATCTTTTCTTTCCCGCATCCTTGGCGCCCTTGATGATCTCCCAGAGCATGTACTCGTTCGCGTTCAGGTTTTCCTTCATGACCGCCGTGCCCATCCAGGACATGCATAGATCCTTATATTCGCAATTCACGTCGGCGCCTATCAGCTCGTCGCCGCTATAGATGAAATACATCTTAATTTCATCTGGAAAGGTCGATAATAATTCTTTTAGGTACTCAGGCGTTTGCCGGTGGAAGAACGTATCCCCTTGATCCGCAAAGCGTTCCCGCATAATCCGGAAGAGCGTTCCCGAATCGTCCGATCGGATCACGGACGGTCGTAGTTTTTCCGCAGCCTCGATCCTTTTTCGGCAATTCCGGTCGAACTCTTCCCATATGGCCTCCAAAGGCCTTTCCAGATCGATCACATAGGTGTATTGGAGCAGTGCCTCATATCCGTTCCAGATATATGGCCTCGAATCCACATCGCCCGGTACCGTCGCGTAGGAAACGTAATTCGCCGACAGGCCCCGGAGCACCTGGTCCATCTCGCTTATCATGGAGCAAAGCCCGCTCTCCTTTTCATGCTGGTTCAAATGATAATAGGTCGGGCTAAACGCAAAACCCATATACGGTATATAAGATAGTGTCGTCTGCGGGGGAGAATAGACAAAATTCATGCCTTTTCTTTTTTTATGGAAAATAGGCAGGACACTGATTAGTTCATCACGCCGATAAAAGCCATAGGCGTACACCTTATATCCGGTATATTTTTCTGCGATCTTCAGAAAGTCCCATTTATGGAACAGTAGGCTATTGGGGCTCTCGTCGATGAACTTATCCCATAAGGATTTATTCCCTATCGGCTCGATTGAAATGTTATGGTTCATCTTTTATTCCCCATGATCGCTTTAGGTACGTTCGCAACCCGGGAGACCGCATTGTAGCTCAACTCCACTGTCCTGTATAGTCCGTCTTTTTTTACCACATAAAAGCAGGGCTCCAGTGTTGGGTTGAACTTCGACTTAAAGTTATTCAGACGCTTATCGATCGTGCCGTAGTTCTCAAAAGTCCTATATCCCTCTGATTTAGCCTTCTTGATCATTTCCCAATAAAAGAACTCGTTCACGTTCAGGTCTTTTTGCATGGCGACGTTACCTATCCAGGAGATATAGTGCTTCTTATGGCCCGCGTTCATCTTAACGCCGACCACCTCATCGCCGTTATAGAAAAAGTAGAGCTTGATATTATCCGGGAACGCGGCAAGGAGCTCCTTCAAATACGCCGGGTCCTGGCGATGATAGAACGTCGGGCCGTCCCGGGTGAGGTTCTTCTTCAGTATCTCGCAGAATCTGCCCACGTCCTCCGACTCATTGAATGTTAGCGGAAATTTCATGCATTCGTTGATGTTTTTCTTACAATCGCGGTCGAAACCATCCCATATCTCCTTCAAAGGCCGGGTCAGGTCGAGGATGTAGGTATATTGCTGGTCGGTCTCGTAGGCGTCCCATACGAATGGCCGGACATCTTTAAGGCCAGGATTCATTCCAATACAGATATAATTGGTCGCCATTCTCCTCAGGCCGGTATCCACCTCGCGCAGGGCCCGCCCCATCAAATCGGCCCGCTCGGATAGCTTTAGCCTTTCAAATTCCGGGCACATGGAAAATCCCAGATACGGGACGTTCGCCATATTGATCGCCGGGGGGGAAAGCATCATTTTAAGGCCGCCCCGGAGGCTCAGATAAAACGGGATGACACTGAGGAGCTCATTTCCATCGAAAATGCCAAATGGGTAGAGCTTGTAACGCACGTACTTTTCGACGATCTTCAGGAAATCCCAGCGGTGGAAGATCGTGCCATGGGGACTCCTCTCGATGAACGCATCCCAGGTGCTCTTATCGCCTATCAGCTCTATTTTCATCTTATCGCGCCCCCCATGGTTTTAAAATCGAACGAGCTTCTCCAGCTTACGATTGGCATATTTGGCGGTTTTATATATTATATCTTTTTTAGTAATATTAAAACACGGCACAAGGTCCGGGTTGAATTTCGTCTTCGCGAAGTTCAGCCGTTTTTCGTCGGCGCCGGCATTCTCCAACGACTCGTATCCCTCCTGTTTTGCCGCTTTTATGATCTCCCAGAGCATGTAATCGTTCGCGTTAAAGCCGTTATCCGTAGTCGTATTTCCCATCCATCCGATGCACCGCTTTTTAAATCCGCAGACCAGGTTGGCGCCGATCAGCGCGTCTCCGTCATAGAGGAAAAACAGCTTGACGTTATCCGGAAATGCCCTGAGGATCTCCTCGATGTACGCGGGGCTTTGTCGGTCATAGAACGTCCCGCCGAGCTTTTTTAGGCCCTCCCGCATGAGCTCGACGAATTTGTATGCGTCGTACGATCGCCGCATGACCAGGGGATATTTCGCGGCCGCCCTGATGTCCTTCCGGCAATACCTATCGATGCCTTCCCATATACTTATAAGCGGCGGTTTCAGGTCAATGATATACGTATACATGAGATCGGCGTCGCAGTCGTTCCGGAGAAAAGGCCGGACGTCGCGGATCCCGGGCACCAGGCCGATCGTCATGTAATTCGGGGAGATCTTCATGACCTCGTCCCGGAACTCTTTTACGATCTGGCTCCAGCACTCTTCTCTCTCAAACCCTCCCAGCCTCCCGAACAGTGGACTGGTGGCAAAGCCGAGGTAGGGGATATTCACGCTCGACGTCGGCGGCGGGGAATAGATCAATTTAAGCCCGATACTCTTCGTGTAGAAGACGGGTATGACACTGATCAAATCCTCCCCCCGATAAACGCCATAACGGAACAGCTGGTAACCCGTGTATTTCTCGAGGATCCGCAGGAATTCCCACTTATGGAATAGCGTGCCATCCGCGCTCTCATCGATGAACCCGTCCCAGCGGGCCGGATCATCGATCAGTTCCACAGGCATCCGTCTCAACCATCCCGTCGGGCTTTCTTCACGTTTTCACCGAGTTCCGATAAAATTTTTCCGCGATGCCGCCGATTAGATCTTTTTTCGTGATCGAAAAGTTATACACGAGGGAGGCATTGAGTTTTGATCCCAGGATACTGGACATCTTTAGGCTCGCTCCGGGTATTTCCAGCGTACACAGGCCTTTAGCCTTATTCACCTTAATATACTCCCAGGCCATATACCCGCTATACTGCAAGCCGGCACCGGCATTCCATATCCAGAGAACGAATCGGTCCTTATACCGATAGTTTACGGCCATATCCACAATCTGATCGCCGTCGTAAAGGTAGTCTATCCGTATATTATCGGGAAATGCTGCAGCGGCGTCCTTAAGAAACGCGGGGATCGCGATCGGCGGGGCCTCGCCCTGCCTTCCGTACAGGTCACGCATGGTCCGAAATGCGACATCGAAGTCCGGCTCTGGCCGGATCGACAGCCTCCGATTCTCCGCAGCCCGGATCAATTGTTTGAGTTCCCCATCCATTCCTTCCTCGATCATTTCCAGGGGCCGATTCAGGTCGATCGCATACGTATAGTGCATCTGGACGTCGTAGCCGTTCCATTTATAAGGCCGCATATCCACGAAACCGTTGACCGTAGATATGTGCACGAACTTCGCGGGGATCTTTTTTATCTCTGCCTCCATATCATCAAGTATGCTATTGATATAGGTCTCTTTCCGGCGCTGTTTGAGCTTATCATAAACGGGCCCCATGGCGAAGCCCAGATCAGTGACCGGAAGGCCGGGGGGAGGAGAAAAAGCCATTTTTATGCCGAGGGAGCTCTTCACGAATAGAGGAAACTGGCAAGAAAGCTCTTCCTTCCGGTATATCCCATAGGTAAAAAGCTCACATCCGGAGTACTTTTCCATGATCTTAAGGAAATCCCATTTATGGAATAATGTACCATACGGGCTGGTCTCGATGGACCTATCCCACAGATCCTTATCTTCTATCCGCTTAACCTCCATCTTTTTATCCCTCGCAAATAATTTCCCGCGCAAGTATTTATGGATTCGTATTATACCATAGTCATCAATTTTATTTTCGAACGTTCGTTTTAATCGTGATTGGAAAAACCGAGTACTAGCCATTTCCACCGTAAGACCAGGTAAATGATCACGACATCCACGATGGCGAACGTGGCGATCAAGGCTATTCCGACTCCCAGGATACCGTATATCGGGGTGAGCCAGTACGAGAGGCCGAGTAGCAGAACCATGATCAACAGGTTCATCAGGATGAGGGTCTTAACGCGCATATGAATGTTGAGCAGCGGCTGGAATAACGTATAGAGGGCAAATACAAGGCTCGACAGCACGACGGCCCGTAATAGGTCGGTGCCGGCCATATAGCTACTTCCAAAGAAGCCCAGTATCTGCGGGCCGAATATCCAGAAAAAAAGGATCCCGGGCACGAGCAGCAGGACCATGGCCGTTCCCGACCTTTTTATGTTCTTCCGGAGGTTCTCCCCGTAGACACCTTCCACGAAAAATGATACGCTGAGGGCAATGGGGATCTGGAGTATAAAGTTGCCCACGGTGAAAGCGATGTAGAAAATGCCCGCGTCCGCCCTGCCGCACTGGTTTAAGACAATGATGGGCAACGCCTGGAACGAAGCGCTATAGAGGATGTTCGCGATATAGTTACCGAATGAAAAATTGAATGACTTTTTTAGGAATTCTCTATCGATCCTGGGCTTGAAGGGGATGAAATATCTCGTCAGGAGCGTAAATACAATGGCGTACGTTATGAAATAGCCGACGAAATTCGCTCCGATGATGCCCAGGCTGCCGAACATCGCCAGCACCAGGAGGGCGGGTATGGTGGAGACCTGGAGGGCATTCTGTAAAAAGGTATACTTCGCGTGCCTTAGGGCAATGAATGTGTTCGACGTGATCAGGCCGATGGCACTAATGACCGCGAACAGGATAAAAATGATCGCGTAAGGTATCTCCTTTATGAACACGAGCTCGGGTGAAATATACTGGACGAAGATCACGTACAGGAGCGCCAGGGTGAAGGCCGCGCCCATCGTCAGGAAGAGACAAGTATAGAAGGCCTTGGACTTATCGTAGGACCGCAGGAAACGGACGAGGGAGATCTCAAAACCGAACGTGGAAAAGCCTACGATCAGGGTCGCGCCGGAAATGAGTGCCGTCGCTATGCCGATGTCCCGGACATCGTAAAAATGCGCGGCCAGTATCCAGAACACGAAGCCGGTAATGACTACCAGGCCCTTATTTATGAGCATGAAGAACGAGTTCTTGAACAGCGGATCATCCATGTATCGTCTTATGCTTATCATGTCCATCCTGGATGAAAATGCCATTCTTATCACTGTTAGTTATCGTTCGAGATATTTAACAGTTATTTGGCGATAAAAAAACATGTTTTTTTAATCGTCTTATTGGTAAAACAAATGTATTACCTATATATCTTATATGTTTTAGATTTGGATTTAAATACATAAAATAAATTTAATATTAATAAAAAAATTCATAACAATCTGACCGATTAATTTTTAGTGTATGCAAATATACGCCATAATTTTTTCTTATCCATAAATTTATTAATAGTCAGGGATTATAAAGTAAATGACAATATTGTCATCGACTGGCTATCAACCTAAGTGATAAAAATTTTTTATGCCGTAAGGCCATTTGGGTCGATATATCGGACCGTTGCATTATTAATTAATTGGGGGACACATGATAAAATTCAGGCAAGCGAGTATTGTAATCCTTATTCTTATACTGATCATCGCATTTTCGACACCGCCGGGTATTACGGCGAGCGGCCAGTCGAGGGCCGCGGAAGCGCATCATACTTATATTATTACTTTTAAGAATCCCCCAAACATCCAGAATGATCTCCTTGCCGCGACTCAATATTATCTAAAAAACCTGGCTACCGGAAAAAAATACCGTGACGTCGACTCCATGCACGGCCAGCTCAAGTATGATTATAAAGTGATCAATGCCGTTGCCATCGAGCTTCCCGATAGCGAAGCGAATGTGCTCATGGCACGGGATGATATCCAGAGCGTCGTGCCCGACATGGTGGCCTATGCGGACCTTGAGGACGTTGTGGGCAAGATTAATGCCACTGGTGCCTGGTCGACCGGGTCGGGATATACCGGCCGTGGCGTGAACGTTAGCGTCATCGACTCAGGCATCGATATCACCCATCCGGATCTGCAGGGAAAGGTGATCAAGTGGCACGACTTCTTGAATAATCGTTCTACCCCCTATGACGATTGGGGCCATGGGACCCACGTAGCAGGAATTATCGCGGGTTCTGGCGAAGCCTCGAATGGGACCTATACGGGTGTAGCTCCGGGCGCTAACCTCTTCGGGGCGAAGATCCTGGATACGTCGGGCACGGCCGCTTATAGCGATATTATCGCGGCGATCGATTGGTCCGTTCAGAATCATGCCGACGTCATATCGATATCGCTATCGAATCCGACACACTACCAGCCCATGGATGATGCGGTCCATAGTGCCGTCGCGAACGGGGTCATCGTGGTCTGTTCGGCTGGCAACCTGGGGCCGTCGTCGGGGACGATCAAATGTCCATCTGATTCGCCGGACGCCATAACCGTTGGCTCGGTAGATAAGTACGATAGTCTGTCCTCATTTAGCTCCCGGGGTCCGACCTGGGATGGCCGGGTTAAGCCGGACCTTGTCGCCGTCGGAGAAAATGTGATCTCGGCCCGGGCTTCGGGTACAAGCCTGGGGAGCTCGATCGATCAGTATTATACGGCACTGACCGGCACGAGCATGTCCTGCCCTGAAGTGAGTGCCGCCTGCGCCATCCTATTAGAAGCAGACCCGGGCTTAACGCCTATTGAAGTGAAGAACGCTCTCCTGGGCACGACCGATCATATAGACACCTATTATCCGAATAATGAAAGTGGCTGGGGTCGGCTTAATGTCGGTGCGGCATTGGCAGAAGTCCTATCGGGTACGATAAGTGCGCCAGTCCCGCACACGTCGCCTACGCCTACTCCGACTCCGACTCCGACTGCTACGCCTACTCCGACTCCGACTCCGACTGTTACGCCGACTCCGACTGTTACGCCTACTCCGACTGTTACGCCTACTCCGACTGCTACGCCTACTCCGACTCCGACTCCGACTCCGACTGCTACGCCTACGCCTACGCCTTCTCCGTCGCCTGGGGGCTATCCGGTTGATGGGTTAGTGTTTTATTATGATTTTGCGCATGATTCGGGTAGTCTTGTGGTGGATGAGTCGCCGAATCATAATAATGCGGTGAATTTTGGTTCTGATCGGGTGTTCGATGGTAATGTGTATCGGAGGGATTTCAGGGCTGCTGATTCGGATTATTTAGTGGTCGGGGATCTTGGTACTTTTTCGAATTGGACGACGGTCGTGTTGTTTAAGCCGGGGAGTGTGAGTGGTCGTCAGTTCTTGGTCACGGGTAATTCGGGTTCGAGTGTTGAGCGTTGTCCGCTGGATGTGCTTTCGGATAGTTTGGAAGTGTTCGATAGTGGTATTTATGGTAAGGGTGCGTTCAGTGCCAATCAGTTGGTGCTGGGTGCTTCTTCGCGTAATAAGTCGGGCACGTATTTGTATTTGAATAAGAGTTTGGATGGGAGTGCTTCGAGTAAGTTGAATGTTACCGGGCAGATCAATATTGGCAGTATGGGTGGTTCGTTTAACTTTAATGGAAGTATTTATGCGGTGTATTTCTATAGTCGGTCTTTGAATGCTTCGGAGATCAGTAGTATTTATGATTGGGAGGTTGGTAGGTTGAGTGGTGCTGTAGCTACGCCTACTCCGACTCCGACTCCGACTCCGACTCCTACTCCGACTCCGACTCCGACTCCGACTCCTACTCCGACTGCTACGCCTACTCCGACTGCTACGCCTACTCCGACTGCTACGCCTACTCCGACTGCTACGCCTACTCCGACTCCGACTCCGACTCCGACTGCTACGCCTACGCCTACGCCTACGCCTACTCCGACTCCGACTCCGACTGCTACGCCTACTCCGACTCCGACTCCGACTGCTACGCCTACGCCTACGCCTTCTCCGTCGCCTGGGGGCTATCCGGTTGA
>NZ_DATJPM010000085.1 GCF_035506375.1 Methanocella sp. | reverse complement strand
GGTATCCGGTGAACAATGCGCATTACCCGGCCCGGATAAAAATTGTGCGTGCATGCCGCCCCCAGTCCTTAATACTTTGTGGTGTGTCTAAAAAACAGGGTGCAAATTGCATAAATACATTGCACCGGCGGCCATCGTTATAATCTGCCTGGCGATTCTATCCTCCGCATCCGTTCCGCAGGATATCACGAAGTGGCCTGCAACGCCTAACGAGCCGATCGGTCAGACCGCGATCCCGACTCCAACGCCGCCCGTGGAGCATGTTCCCGTGACCATAAACATGGGTAACGCCAGCGACCTATCGTTCATCTACGAAGGCGGAAAGCTGGCATATGTTCAGCTCTACTCAAAGGATTACGACGGAGAGATCCGCATCATGGCAGAGGACTACAGGAGGCTCGCGAGTATGGGCAGGATCACGTATTATGGCACTTTTGCTCCGGGTGATCACAGCCAGGTCTCGCATGAGGCAGGTAATCGGAATGGGATGCAAGAAAAGCCGGGTGGTTTAAGTAAATCCACCTCTTCGATCCCGGAGATGGTGACCCCGTTGCGCGACTTCATTCAGGGAATGATCAATAAAGTACGTACCGATGTAGTCCCGGCTGTGAACGGCGCGATAGTGTCCCCGTTGCGCGGCTACGCTCAGGGAATGATCAATAAAGTACGAACTAGCGTGACGTAACCAGGAATGTATTTTACTCACCGGGTTACTTGCCACCGGTGCCTGGCTGTTCTGGCCCTCCCGAAGGCTTCCCGGCTGCTTCAGGCGGTTTTTCTGTGCCTTCAGATGGCTTCCCGGCAATTCCGGATACTTTCCCGGCAGTGGCGGGTGTTTTTCTTTTTCCCGTTATACGCTTGTAGCCGAAATACGCCGCGCCCAGCAGGATGAGCAGGGCCAGGAGGAGGATCAGCCACCAGAACTCCATGAGATAGTCCCAGATCGTGAGCGGCGGCAGCACTTCGATGGCTTTAGTGACAACCTTGGTCACGTGGGGGTCGTCGTGGGAATCATAGTATTTGACCTCCATCGTCACGTAATACATCGTGGACACGGCGTCGGTCCTTACCTTGATGCCAAAACTGGCGGGCACGGTCTGTCCCGGTGCGACGTCGCCGAGGTATACGGTGTCATAGCTGACGGTGAACGGGTCAAGGGCGTTCATGCGCACGATGGCATGCCTGGCAGTTTCGCTGCCAGTGTTGGTCAGGTTCAGGTTGGCCACGGCATTAGCACCGAGCCTGACCTGGACGGGCTCGGCATTTGCAACGAATATCATCTCCTTCTCCACATGGGCCCCGAATGTCACGACATTCGAGGATTTTAGCTGGTCCCACTGGTCGTGGTAGGAGACGACGACGGTCAGCGGGATGTCGCTCTCTTCCGCATCCTTGGAGATGCTGACCTTGAACGTGACGTTGCGGCTATCGCCCGGCGCCATGTCGCCGAGGTACTGGGAGTTCTGGAGGGGCACCACCATAGGCTGGTCCACCTGCTGCGGCTGCTGTAAGGTAAACGCCAGGAAGCTCGACAGCTCGTAGCTTAGCGGGTAGTTCGAGCTTGCCTGGTCCTGAGGCGGGCCGAGCTTGGGCTGCATCAGGAAGGCGACGGCCCCGGTAACGGACAGGTTGCCCAGGTCCTGCACGGTCATGGTGATGTAGCCGTTCGTGTCCGGGACCATCTCCGTGCAGGCGACGTTCGTGATGGCGAGGTCAAACCTCGGCATGATCACGATGTCCAGCGGGATAACTACGGTCTTCTCGACGTAGTTCTTATTACGGATTACCGGACCGCTGGAGGAGATGTAGCTGTAATCGTCGACCAGATACTTATACGTGCATACAAGCGGCAGGGTGTAGTGGCCTGGAGTCGCGTTCAGGTCGACTCTGACCCAGAACTGGAGGGGCTGATAAAGGCCGAAGGATAAGGTGTATAAGGTGTTGGGGCCGCCGCCCACCTGGCCTTGTGTCAGCGAGCCGATTATGCCCCGGTCGTCGGTGACGACCTCCAGCGGGGCATCGCCTGGCGTCAGCTGGCAGACCAGCCCCAGCGCCGTGGTCGCCTCCATCGGCACGGTGCTCAGCGTGTTTTGATCAATGCCGCCGACTGTGCCTATCAATTGAATGTTGTTGTTCGTGTTGATGACGCTCGAAAAGGTCGACGAGTTATCGGCCGCGGCCGCGCCCTCCTGCCAGTCCGCCCCGGAGGCCGCCTGGTATTGTGTGGATTGGCCGACGGAGCTTATCGACGTCCCGTTCCCGTTATCAAACGGCTCGACGGCGACGCTTGCCGATGAAACATTACTTCCGTAGGAGGTTTGTGAGGAAGCACCGTCTTCCGCCGATTGAAAGCTGGAGACCGCCGAAGACTGGTCCTGGCCGGAGGTGGTTTTGAGGGTGCCCAGGCTGAACTGCGCCTCCGATGACTTGAAGCCTGACAGCGACTGCATATAACCCTTGTTCTGCACGACCACTAACAGAGGTGCGGTCTGCCCCGGGTAGAACTCCTTGTTGCCGTAGATTGCTGCATCGATGATCGGGCCTCCTGTAATCTGGGCGTGGACGGGCGGCGGGATCACCAGCATGAACTGCGCCAGTAGGGCCACGACAATCAATAAGGGTTTCAGACGGACGATGGTATCGCCTCCATTTTGCCTGTTTTCTTCATCCACCATGAGTCCAGCGTCACGAGCAGCGGCGGCATGATCATGAAGGCGCTGCATAGCGCCATTACGAAGTCGATGATGGTCACGATGCCGAAGTTGCTCAGGATGGGGAAGTTGGACATGACAAGCGCGCCGAAGCCCGCGATCACCGTGGTCGCGCTGCAAAAGATAGCGGCGCCGATCTTGCCCGTGGCGATGCGCATGGCCTCCCTCGGCGAGTGCCCCTTCGCCTTCTCCTCATAGTATCGGGACATGTGGAGGATGGAAAAGTCGACGCCGATGCCGATGGTCAGCGAGCCCAGGGTGGTGGAAAGCGGCGTATACTTCATCCCCAGGAGGACCATCACGATGCAGGACAGCCCGGTGACGATGATCACGGCGAACGTCGGCACCACGGCCCGCACCCAGTCCTTATAGATGATCAACAGCGCGATGAACACCATAAAACCGGCCTCCAGCGTCATCTTCAGCCGGTCGCCCGCCAGCGATGACAGGGTCACTTTCGACACCACCTGCTCGCCGATCAGGGAGGCAGTTACGCCGGCCGGCGGCCACAGGAACTTTAAGTCCTTCTCGGTGCGGTCGAGCATGCTCATGAGGTGGGGCGTGTCCGCGGTGTTGACATTCATTATGATCACGCCCGAGCTCCGGGTATCGTCGATGTATTTGCTCAGCTCTTCCGGCGGTATCGATGCGATCGCCTGCTGTATGCCCGCGTCCGTCGTGGGCAGGGTACCATTATTATGGGCCGCGAGCACCGTGGCCAGGCTGCTCACGGACATCACGTCGGGGTTGACTTTAAGCTCGAGGTTGGCGAAATCCTGCTCCCACCGGACCACGTCAGCCCTGGTAGCGTCAGGAGCCTTGACCATGACCGTCATGTCGCCGGGCTTAACGCCGTAGGCGTAGCTGAGGCTGCGGTACTGCACAATGCTCGGCAGGTCCTGCGGGACGAAGTTGGACACATCGACCTCCACGCCGACCGAGGGGTCGAGCGCATATCCGACGAGCATGAGAAGGGTCGCGACGATGATCACTTCGGGGTGTCGTGTCGTTGTTTCTGCGACGCGCTCGATGGCAGTCTCGAGGAAGCTTTTAACCTCCTGCCCTTTTTTTACGGTAATATGACTACGACGGGCCAGCAGGAAGAGGACAGTCAGCAGCAGAAACAGCGCGGTCAGGAAGCAGACGACTATACCTATCAAGCACATGAGGCCAAAGTCAAAGACCATAGGCACCGGGGATATGAGGATGGCGGCGAAGCCGAGGCCGGTGCACGTGACCGAGTACAGGACCGGCGGGCCAATGCCCTTCACGGTGGCAACGACCGCATCGCCGGCCTCCTTGCCCGAGTTTAGCTCTTCCATC
Organism: Methanocella sp.; assembly: GCF_035506375.1. Lineage (NCBI taxonomy): Archaea > Methanobacteriati > Methanobacteriota > Methanomicrobia > Methanocellales > Methanocellaceae > Methanocella > Methanocella sp. Next base: position 27,327 of record NZ_DATJPM010000085.1, on the reverse strand, counting down.
ATGCGGTTGTGGAACTGGATGGCGTACTCCACGCCCATGCCGATCAGGATGGGGAAGACGGCCATGGAGACCATGGTGAGCGGTATGTCGATCGCGCCCATGATCCCTCCCGTGTAGAGGACGCCGATCAACACGATGGGCAGCGGCAGCAGCCGCCAGCGGACACGGAAGGTGAACCATAGCGCGAACAGCATGAGCAAGACCGCCGTCGCCAGCATGGTGGACATATTGCCTATCATCGCCTTCTGGATCTCGAGCTTTCTCGCCGTGGTGCCCGTGATAAAGGTCGTCATGCCCGGGATCATGGGCATATACTGGATGGCTTTCTGGACTGCATCGAGGACGGGCGGCTTCTCGGTCTCCGGCAGGTTCCCCTGCATCGTCACGTACATGATGGTATGGTAGCGGTCGATCACATAGGACTGGATAATGCTGGAAGGAAGCTGTGCAACCTGCTGCTCAATGTTGGCCTCGTTACTGAGCGTCCCGTTGTGGGCCGCGTCGAGGTAGGTGTAGATGCCCGTTACACTCGTTACTTTCTTGACCGAGCCGATCACCTGGCCGAGCCGGGCCATGGTGTCGAGCGCCTGGGGGTCGTATACGTCATCCGTGGTGACCAGGATCAGGAAGGTATTCAGCGCGCTGGTGGCATTGTAGTGATGGTTGTAGTAGTCGATGTCCTTGTAGAGCTGGGTGTACGTAAACACACTGGTTTCGATTCCCGTTTCCATGTGCACGTTCTGTGCGCTCATGATCGCCACGAGCAGCAGCAGGACCGTCACCAATATGATGAGATAGCTATTGCCCTGGATGAACCGGCCGAGAACTTCCGTAAAGCTTACCATCTTTACCACCTGATCTGCTGCTCATGCACAAGAATTATCGATACTTTCTCTGATGTACATAGGTTTATAACGTATTATTATAAATATTATTATTATATAAATCATTGGCAAGCTATATTTACCGAAATAGGGATTAATTAAAAGAAGGCTCCTATAAAAAACAGTCAGACTAACGACCGGGCGCCTGGACGTAAACGGATCTCTCAGGTGTATTTATCGAGAATAGCGGCAAATGGAAATAGCAAATGGGAACATCCGCAGACGTCAGCATCCTGGATCAGACTCCCGCTGATCGCCGAGACCATCACCACCTTGCGGTCCTGCTGCCACCCGGCTCGCTGCGTGAATCGGCAGCGTGCCCTGGCCGGGGCGGCGGCTTCCTGATCTCCTCATAGTAGTAGTGACGTTCCTCCTAGACCTCATCGACGATCTTCTTTTTTTATGCTCTCACATTTACGGCTTCGCCTTAATCCTTTCCCTTATCCGTCAATTTATCTCAACCCCGATCGTGCTAACGTAAAAGTTAAATTTAAATTATGGTTTAAATAATATTTTTTGAATATCACTTCGATTCCATAAAGGGTATTGTGAAACAAACAGAAGATTCCGTAGCACAGGTATTTTATAAAAATACGGCTCTGCCCAAAAAGTGAAAGTAAGGCGTTCATGACTGGCATCGTGAAGAAGGACATTACCCTAGAGTAAGGGCGCTCAAACGCCTTTTTCATGTGCCTGATATATTAGCAATTATCTAAGTATAAGTATTTATATTAGCATGATTAATTTTGATTCGGGTATGGAGATTGATTATTAACTAGACAATTTAGCCGTTTTATTTTTATTTGTCAGGGGATGGAAGTGAGGTCGATGAAGTCCGATAGCACATATTGTGGCGAAGATGCCGAAGACGAGGAAAGGACCATCGCTAAGCTTAAAGACCGCATTCATGTCCTTGAGAACGAGTTACGGTTACTGCAAAAGGATAAAGATTATCAAGAGACCGTTGAGCACCGGCAGGCCGAAGAGTCGCTGCAGCTGATGCGGCACATGGTCGATCAGGCGCAGGACGAAGCGTCCCTGATAAGCCCGGATGGCCGCTTTTATTATGTGAACGATGCTAAGTGCCGATCGCTCGGCTACACGCGCGAAGAGCTGCTATCCATGTACGTTTGGGACGTCGGCCTCGACATGACAAAAGATAAGTTTGTGGCTGTATGGCAGGACGCAAAGGGGTACGGTTTTAAAAAGTTCGAAGACTGGCACCGGACAAAGTATGGGCAGGTTTTCCAGGCCGAGGTTTCGGTGACTTACTTCGACTTCCACGGCAGAGAGTACTTGTGTGCACTCACGAGGGACATTACGGAGCGCAAGAGGGCCGAGAAGGCCCTGAGGGAGAGCGAGGAGAAGTTCCGGCTCATGGCCGATTTCACGGATGACTGGGAGTACTGGACTGATCTTAGGGGCAATTACATTTACGTTTCGCCTTCTTGCGAGCGGATCACAGGCCATGGCCCTGAAGAGTTCTATCGCGACCCCGGGCTGATGCAAAAAATCGTCCATCCGGATGATCTGGCAGCGTATGAACAACATATAAATGATCACCTTACAAGCCCGACTGGCCACAGTGGCATCGATTTTAGAATCGTGGCCGTGAGTGGAGAAATAAGATGGATCAGCCACAATTGCCTGCCAGTATTCGGGAGAAATGGGGGGTTGCTCGGGCGCCGGGCAAGCAACCGGGACATTACCGACCGCAAGCGAGTAGAGGAAGCCTTGAAGCTTACTCAGGCTTCGGTCGATCTGGCGGCGAATGGGATCGCCTGGATCACTCCTGAAGGGAAAATAGCTTACGCGAACGAAGTTACTTGCAAGGCGTTGCAACGATCCCGGGACGAGCTCCAGGGGATGTACGTATGGGACATCAACTCCGAATATACCAGGGATAAGTGGCAGGAGCAGTGGATGGAGATCAAGGAGCGGGGCTCCTTCACTTTTGAAGCCATTCACTACGTAAAGGATGGCCGGGAACTACCGGTGGAGCTGTCCGTGAACTATATCATATCCGACGGCAGGGAGTTCGATTTCGCCTACATCAAGGACATCACCGAGCGGAAGCAGGCTGAAAAAGCATTGAGGGAGAGCGAGGAGAAGTACAGGGAGCTGGTGGAGAACGCCAATAGCATCATCCTGCGGATGGATAAGGAGGGTAACATCGTCTATGTCAACGAGTTCGCCGAGCGGTTCTTCGGCTACTCCGTGGCGGAGCTGGTCGGCAGGAACGTGCTAGGGACGATCACCCCGGCGAGCGATTCCGCGGGGATAGACCACGCGGCGTTGCTACAAGACCTGTTACAGCATCCGGAGGAGTACCGGACGAACCTCAACGAGAACGTGCGCAAGAACGGCGAGCCTGTCTGGATCTCCTGGACCAACAAGGCGGTCTACAAAGATGGCGACCTGGCCTGGCTGCTGTGTGTGGGCAACGATGTCACCGAGCAAAAACGGGCAGAGGTCGCGCAGCAGGAGAGCGACGCACGGCTGAGGCTGGCCCTGGATTCGGCGGATGCGGGCATGTGGGAGTGGGACCTTTGCACGAACAGGGACGTGTGGTCGGAGGAGCTGTGGCGGCTGTACGGCCTGCAGCCCCACTGCTGTGAGCCTTCGTACGCTGCCTGGCTCTCCGTCATTCACCCCGACGATCGCGAGATGGCGGGGCGGACTCTGCGTGAGGCGGCCGGGAAAGGCATCGAGCTGAATTTCGAGTACCGTGTGCTGGATGGTAACGGTAAAGTCCGATGGCTGATGAGCCGCGGGCGCCCATTGCTCGATGCGGGCGGAAGACTCGTTCGCTACATCGGGATCGTGATCGACATCACCGACCGGAAGCGGGCCGAGGAGGCACTGCGGGTCAGCGAGGAGAAGTTCCGGGCCCTGGCCGAGGTGTCTCCCTCGGCCATCTTCATATACCAGGGGGACAGTATCATCTACGCTAATCCCGCGACCCTGGAACGCACCGGGTTCTCCATGGGCGAACTGTTGTCCAGGAACTTCCTGGATATGGTTCATCCGGATTATCGGGAAATGGTCAGGAGACACAGGCTGGCACGGCAGCGGGGCGAGCCGGTGCCATCACAATACGAGGTCAAGTACATCACCAAGAGTGGGGAGGAGCGGTGGGCCGAATTTACCCCAAGCAACCTTCAATACCAGGGCATGCCTGCCGGTATCATGACAGCCTACGACATCACCGAGCGAAAGTGCATGGAAAAGGCGCTTCAGGATGCATTATCAAATGTGGAACGGCATGTGGGCGAGCTCGATGCTTTGATCGCCTCGATCGCCGATGCGATGATGGTCGTGGACAAGGACGGCAATATCAGTTATATGAACGCGGAGGCATGCCGGATTTTTGGGTATGCCCCCGAGGATTACCACAAGCCGGTGGCAGTCCGCACCAAACAGCTTCGCGCCTGTTTCACTGATGGCACTCCGCTGAAGTACGAAGATATGCTGTCTTACCGGGCTTTGCGCGGCGAAACCGTCAATAACCTCGAAATGGTGTTTAACCGGATGGACACAAGTCCGATATGGATTATCGTCTCGGCGGCCCCCATCAAGGACAGCAGTGGCGGCATAATCGGTGCTGTGGTCACCCTCGTCGATAACACGCGAAGAAAGCTGGCTGAGGAAGCTTTACAGGAAAGTCGTAACAAGCTTGAGGCTGTCTTCGTGAGCATGAATGATGGTGTCGCCATTATAGATGCTGATCAGAGAGTCGTCAGTGTCAACGAGGCTTTCGCGCGCTTTCACCAGTTTTGGGACAAGGAGTCATATTTTAAGACTGTCCGGGAATATGGTGACTTCATTGAGCTGTACACCCTCGACGGAAAGCTGATACCGTTGGATGATTGGCCTATCCTCCGTGGTTTACAAGGCGAGACGGCATCAAATATCGAGGTGTTAATCAAGCGTACAGATACGGGCGAACAATGGTACGGTAACTATAGCTTCGCGCCAATCCTGGATAATGGGGGTATTATCGTCGGCTCAGTCATTACCATGCGTGATATCACCGAGCGGAAGCGGGCCGAGGAGGCGCTCCGGGTCAGCGAGGAGCGGCTGCGCCAGGCGAGCAGCGCGGGCCATATCGGCCTCTACGAGTGGAACGTTGACCGGGACATATTCTATTTTAGCCCCGAGGCCTATGGGCTGTACGGGTGCATACCGGGCACTACGTTAACCTATGAAAAGTGGCTTCCGGTGGTGCACCCCGATGACCGGGATATGGTCGAGCGCAGGTTCGCAGAGAACCGCGAGATTGCCCGCCGTAAGCTCGGCTTTACCTCCCAGATCGAGTACCGCGTGGTCCACGGCGGCGGAGCGGTCCTCTGGCTTGAGGTCCAGTCGACGTATGCTCAGGAAGGCGGCGACATAATCGCGCGGGGATCCGTGCGTGACATCACCGAGCGGAAGCGGGCCGAGGAGGCGCTCCGGGTCAGCGAGGAGCGGCTGCGCCAGGCGAGCAGCGCGGGCCATATCGGCCTCTACGAGTGGAACGTTGACCGGGACATATTCTATTTTAGCCCCGAGACCTATGAGCTGTACGGGTCCGACGCTGATTCCCCTATAACGTTTGAAAAATGGATCGCGGCGGTACATAACGAAGACCGGGTGGCTGTCGAGCGCCAGATTATAGAGTCCGTCGAGAATACGCGCAATGGGTCCGACGGTTCAGTGAGGTACGAGTTCAGGGTGGTGCACCCGGATGGGACGGTCCGCTGGCTTGAGGCCGTGTCAACGGGTTATCTGGAAGGCGGCGAAGTTATTGCGCGGGGCGCCGTTCGAGATATCACCGAGCGGAAGCGGGCCGATGAGGCGCTGAGGATCAGCGAGGAGAAGTTCCGTGTTTTAGCTGATATGTCCTTTGGCCTGATAGCCGTTCATAGCGGTAGCAATTTATTATACGTAAACAACCAGGCGGTACCGTTTACCGGGTATACGAAGGACGAGCTTTTAAAGATGTCTTTCTGGGAATTATTCACAGATGACACGCGGGAACTCATCAAAAAACGTGCATTTGATAGGCTTGCAGGTAAACCCGTGTTATCGAATTATGAAGTAAAAATTATAACTAAGGATGATAAAATAAAATGGGTTAACATGACGGCGGGGCTGTTCCTCTATGAGGGTAAAACGGCCATTATAACGACCATGTTCGATATTACGGATAATAAAAATGCTGAGAAGGAGCTAAAAGAGGCAAAGGCCCAGTCCGAGCTATACCTGGACCTGATGGGACATGATATCAACAACTTCAACATGTTGGCCCGGGGATACCTGGAACTTATCGATAATATGGCGGAAGACGAGAAGCTAAAACAGCTCGTCACTAAGCCGATGGAAGCCATCGACAACAGCTCGCGCCTTATCCAGAACGTGCAGAAGCTGCAGCGGGGCAAGTCCGGAGAATACAAGCGGGAGGCCCTGGATCTCGGCGCGCTTGTCGAGGAGGTGGCGGGGCAGATGGGATCAACCCCGGACATGCACACGTATATAAACTGTAATGTGATCAAAGGCGTCCACGTGCGGGCCGACGAGCTTCTCCGGGACGTGTTCGCCAACCTCATCGGTAATGCTATAAAGCACTCGGCCGAGTCCCCGCATATCGACATCTGCATGGTGCCAGAGGAAAAGGACGGCCGGGGATATTGTAAGGTCATCATTGACGATAACGGCCCTGGTGTTCCCGACGATATGAAAGAAAAGATCTTCAACAGGCTGAGCCGGGGCAATACTAAAGCAAAAGGCAGCGGACTGGGATTGTACCTGGTCAAGACGCTGGTCGATAGCTATGGGGGCAAAGTGTGGGTCGAGGATAAGGTTAAGGGTGATCACGCGAAGGGCGCCAGGTTCGTGATGGAGCTGCCGGTCATATAAAGTGGAGATTGGAAAATGCGAAAAGATAATATCGGGATAGTCGAGGACGAACCCCAGGTCGCGGACCTTTATAAGACGGCCTTTACAGTTCTTGGAATGTCGATCTCGTTCATCGCAGGCGATGGCCTCGAGGCGGTCAAAGCATTTGAGGAAAGCGATCCTAAGCCACAAATTGTTATAATGGACCATCGCATGCCAATAATGACTGGGGTCGCAGCGATGAAAGAAATGTTGAAATTAAACTCGGAGACAAAATACATAATCGTAAGCGCCGATTCAAGCATTCGGAAGGAAGCCATTGAGGCGGGGGCATTAATGTTCTTAGAAAAACCGATCCAGTTAAAACAGCTTATAGATTGTGTCGAGGATTTAAGGCAATGACCAGCCATGCGGGTTCGGTATTATCATTTTATACCCAACATTAATTAATTAACCAGTTGATAATAAATATAAATATAAGTTATATAATTATATGTTGGATTTGGTTCAACATATGAGCCTGGGATTTATAAATTTAGCGGAACTGGGGGAGTTCACTGCTGCTGCTGTTGAGAACGATACTGTGTCCTTCATTTCAGCCTATCAAGATGGCAGAGTTTTTACGTGTAACCTTGCATTTTGCCGGCTTACCGGTTATTCCAAGCAGGAAATAAGCAAAATGAGATGGCCCGAAGATTTTACGATTGCCGAACAATGCACTCGTGTAATGGATATCGTTAATGGAATGTATTGTAATGAGGAACATCGTAAGTATGAATTAGAGTTAGTAAGGAAGGACGGATCGCAGATTCCCGTGGATATGTATCTCCATAAGTTCTGCGATGGCGCTGAAAGGCTACTCTGCTATTATTCGTTCATCACGGACATCACCGAACATAAACGACTCGAAAACGATTTAAAAAAGAGCGAAGCGAAATACCGGGAGCTTGTGGAAAACGCAAATAGCATAATATTGAAAATGGATACAAATGGTAAGATCGTTTTTTTCAATGAGTTTGCCCAGAAATTTTTTAGATTTGAGCTAAATGAGATTCTCGATAGAAACGTAATGGGGACTATCGTGCCAATTACGGAGTCTTCGGGGCGTGACCTCTCAAAAATGATAGCGGATATCATCATTCAACCGCAGTGTTATATCAATAACGAGAACGAAAACATGCGCAGTAACGGCGAGCGAGTGTGGGTATCATGGACTAATAAAGCGATAACCGATGATCAGGGCAATATCATCGGGGTGCTCTGCGTCGGGAACGATATCACTGCCCTTAAAAACGCCGAAACCGAACTAAAACGGTCGAGGGATGAATTAGAGATACGGGTAAAGGAAAGGACGGCCGAGCTTGAAAAGGTTAACGCAAGCCTATTAAATGAAATTGAAACTCGAAAACACGCTGAAAAAGAGACCATGGAAAGCGAGGAAAAGTTCCGCACCCTGGTCGAAACCTCTCCCACACCGATAATTTTCCACCGCGGCATGGACATCATCTATGCGAATCCGGCAGCAGTGGATATGTCCGGATATCCTGTCGAAAAAATTGAAAAAATGAAATTATTGGAATTCATTCACCCCCAATTCAAAGAGCTTGTAAAGGAACTTGATCTGGCCATATTGCGAGGCGAGAATCCGCCCACCAGTTCTGAATTGAAGCTGCAAACTAATATAGGAGAAAAATGGGTGAAAATAGTTTCTACCAGGGTTGTGTATAAGGGTAACCCTACGATATTGGCTGTGATGGAGGACATAACACAATATAAGCAGGCCTTGACAGCGCTCAATGATTCAAAGGAAGAGGCCGAGCTATACGTTGACCTGATGAGCCACGATATAAGCAACATTAACCAGATCGGCATGGGAAACCTGGAATTGCTAAAAGATATGGTAAAACTGAATGCGCGAGGGCAAGAACAATTAACAACGGCTTTACAGGCATTTGAAAAGAGCTCCGAGCTTATTAAGAACGTAAAGAAGCTGCAAAAAGTGAAAAAGGGCGATCTACACTTAGAAAAGATCGATGTCGGACAAGTTCTCGATAAAGTCAAGAATGATTACCAGACATTTCCTGGCCGGGACATCACGATCCATCTGGAGTCAAACGGAGGATGTTTTGTCTATGCTGACAGGCTGCTCTACGATGTATTCTCGAACATAGTCGATAACTCGATAAAGCATTCCATCGGTACAGTCGATATAAAAATAAGTCTTTCCGGCATGGATATAGGTGATAAAAAATTTTATCGCGTATCCATCGAGGATAGCGGGCCTGGAATAAATCTAGAACTAAAAAAGAGAATATTCGATCGTATGTATTATGAAGACGGTATCATGAGGGGAAAAGGCATCGGATTATACCTGGTCAAGACACTGGTCGAAAGCTTCCACGGTAGCTTATCCGTGGAAGACCGCATACCAGGCGATCATACAAAGGGGGCTAAGTTCGTTATCACGCTGCCGGCTATTTGAAAGTAACTGATAATAAAAATTTATTGTTGTCTTGCTTCTCTGTTAATTTTCGCTGCAATTATCTCACTTCTTATGAATTTTGTTTAACCTTAATCTTATGTTTCCAGCTTTCGTATCTCGTATAGAATCTGGAGAGAGGCCTTGCAAGGAACATTATGGCCCTCGTGTCGGGGCCCTCTAATTCTCTGGAAGCTTCCTCGAGCTTCGCTGGTATGTCGATGCGCTGGGTGCAGAATTTTATGCACTGGCCGCAGCCTATGCACTGGGACGCTAAACTTTTTTTGCCATTTCCAGCAAAGCCCCCGCCCATATTTACGTGATACATTACTTTAGACCACGCACCCTAAGCCAAGGGCCAATAGTTTATCGCCGGTGCTTTTTATGACTCTATAATGCATTTGACCATCCCCTAAATATTCAATAAATTAAAAGGCTATTTCCATTTCTTTTTCGCGTATACGTCGTGTATCAAGACACTGACCTGACAGAGGTGTTTTTTTAAACTCCTACTTTTTTTTGCATGCAGTATAATACGAGCGTCATCCGGATCATCCGATGCCCAGTACGCTTCTGCGACATCGCCCTCGCTTCCTTTAGCTTCTAATGAAAAAGCGTATTTATTATATCCATATGGTAAATCAAAATACACCATATGCAATTTTTCTTTATGGTCCCAGGGCCTTTCGCTATTTATTTTAATATTGTATTCAGTAGAGCCGTTTGCCTGTTTTAATTTGACCAGCTCGCCCGACTCAAGCATCTCGTCAATATTTGCAGATATAACATCTTTTTCAATTGTTTTTTGCAACATATATTGAAATGCCTCCTGTGCAGAACGAACCTTAGGTCTTTATCCAGTTAACATGATCCAAAGAATCAACGGAAAAATTAAAAATACGGTCATAAAAAGTTATAAAACATACCGCGGCCAGCCAAATTCCACGTCCTAAAGGGCGTGGCTTGTCTTTACTGTAGCATCGACAGTTTGATTAGGGAAAAATGTGCCGTATTCCACCGATAAGGTTAATAACGGTCAAAATGAGTCTATACTGGGTGTCGGGAATGGGCGATCATCTACGCATTGCATGGGGCATCACGGGCGCCGGCCATCTCCTGAAGGACTCGTACGAGACAATGAAGGAGCTAAAGAAGGACGGCCACTCGATCACGACGTTCGTGTCCCGGGCCGGGGAGGAAGTCTCCCGGATGTATGGTCTCCTGGAGTCGACAAAGGAGATCTCCGACGGCTCCTACCTCAACGAGATCTACCTGGACTCGAACCAGGGCTCGAGCTTTCCCAAGATCGGCCGTTTCAACGTGGGCCGGTATGACGTTTTTATCTTAATGCCGGCGACCTCGAACACCGTCGCCAAGATCGTCTACGGCATCGCCGATACGCTTGTGACGAACTGTGCCGCCCAGGCCATGAAGGGAGGTATCCCATCGCTCATTGTTCCCGTGGACTGGGAGAGCGGCGTCATGTCCGAGATGCCCTATACCATCGACCGCTCGAAGTGCAAGTCCTGCGAGCCGTGCCCGCCACGGGAAAGCTGCCCGAACGAAGCCATCACGGACCAGATAGACCTGTTAAAGTGCCAGGGCTGCGGCATTTGTGTCGACATGTGCGAATACGGCGCCATCAGCGGCGGGGGGGCCGTACCGCTGAATATAAGAAAGATCGACGCCCGCAATACGAAGATGCTCACGGAGATGGAAGGCGTATCCGTTTACCAGGAGCCAAAAGACATATTAGCGAAGATACGCAATTGGGATTATTAGTGTGTGGTACTCCCGCATAAAACGGACGAAGTCTGGTGAATACTATCATCGAGCGAATTTTTAATGCGGGAGTGCCATTTTAACAAATATTTTTCATCAGGGAAGCACATATAACAAGTGCTACCGGAAGTAGGATACTACTTTCCGACGGATATACTTTTCCATTTTATATTTAAGAGCGAAATAGCTTATACGTTATATGAGTCTATCGATAAGTGATGCTCGAGCCGTTCGGTTTTGACAATTATCTGCTGCCAATGTTTATGCAGCAGCTGCCGGACTACCGGTGGTTCTTTTTTATCGTTACTCAGCTTGGCAGCCCCTTAACGCTTACCGTGCTGGCGTCGCTGGGCTTTGCGATGGGCAAGAACAGGATGAAGGTCTTTTCGGCGGTTCTCCTCATAGGGCTGCTTTTCAGCATTGTCGTGGTCGACGACATTAAGGAAATAGTGCAGCGGCCCAGGCCCTTCGGCGCGAATACGTCTGATTTCCTCATCCTGAACTCCTACTCCTTCCCGAGCGGCCATGCCTTTTCCATTTTCCTGGCGGTCTCGATCCTGGGCGCATACTATGGCTGGCAATACTACGCGGCCGGGTACGTACTGGCCATCGCCGTGAGCCTGAGCCGGCTCTATCTCGGCGTCCATTATCCGAGCGATGTACTTGCCGGCGCTCTTTTCGGGATCATCATGGGCGAGCTCGTAGTGTACGCGGCTTACCGCTATGGGCTCTGCGAAAATCCCGGGCTCATAGCCCTCGTCCGCCCTGTAAAAGCTAGAAAAGCCTTTAATTTTATGCCCGATAACATCCTTTCAGTATCCGTCTTCCTGACGATACCTCTGGCTATCATTCTGTATTACATGGGCTATGCGGAGCTAACCATCTTCATATTCACAGCGGCCGCCATGCTGGTCCTTCTTTATGTTTCGGCGAAAGGCATGAAATTCGACAGCGACCTGTTCACTGCCTTCGTGATCCTGGCCATATGCCTCATCTCGTCTATATCGATGTTATTCATAGGCGCGTCCATGCTGTCCATTATAACGATAGCGCTCGCTTACATTGCCATACTATCGATAAAAGTACGCAAACAAAAAGCGAATAAAGTTTAAAAAGGAGGCTGTTCTCCGATTTTTAGATGTTCGATTTTTCTTGCTTTTAACGTATGCCTTAAAAGGCGGGTGGTTCCGTGTTTGTTTTGTGGTCGTTTGTCCTTTGTTCGTGTGGTTCGCTGATTTGTCCAGTTTTTCAACACTAAAACACGAATTATTTTATATCCCACGTAAGGGGCACTAACCACACTAAAGTGGATGCTTTCACGTCAAAACACTAAACAACCTCTCGAATGCCCTGACCTCACTAAATTAACTTGAAACACCAGAGAAAGCATATAAAATAAAGTATAAGGGTCATGCCGTTCTCGTGGTTCAATCCTTTTGTGGTTTGGTGCTCATTCGGGAGGTTGTTTCGTGTTTTAAGCGCCAGGCATGGGCCTTAGTGATTTTAGTACCCTTACGTGGGATATAAAAGAATTCGTGTTTTCGTGTTGAAAAACCGACGGGCTGTACGAAAGTGGAAAATAGGGCAAAGGACTACTAATCAAACACGGAACCACTCGCATTTGTGGTGAAAAATAGTGTCCTCCGTGCCCTTATGAAACTTAAAATGCCGGAGCAATTCAACGCAGTAAAATAATAAAAGAAAAAGGAATTAAGGAAAAAGGCGGGAAGGGCGATGCCTACATCGCCGCCTTTTCGCCCAGCTCGATGGCCTTCTTCATCTCCGCCTGCAGCGCGGGCGGGAGGCCCTCGATGTCCACGTTGAGGAATCCCCGGACGATCAGAGCTGTCGCCGTATCCGAGTCGACGCCCCTGGCCATTAAATACTGTATTTCATCCTCGTTGATCTTGCCGACCGCTGCCTCATGGCTCAGGTCGACGCCCTGTTTGACGCCTAAAAGCTCGGGTACGGCGTAAATGACGCCCTCGTCCGATAATAGCAGCCCGCGGCATTCCAGGTGCGCCTTGGTGTCGGGCACGTCGCCCTCTATGAGGCCCCTCGAAGCGATGTAGCCGCCGCGGCTAATGGTCTTGGCGACCAGCTCCGCACGGCATCCCTTCGCCTTTAGGACGGCCTTGGAGCCGATATCCAGGTGGGAGCCTTTCGGCGCCACGATGACCGTGTTGTAGCGGGCCACGCCGTTCTCGCCCTCCATCGTGGACGCGGGGTACATCTGGATGTCCTTCACCGGCTTCATGCAGACATAGTTGCTCATGAAAACCGAGTTCTTGCCCATGCGCGTGGCGGACCGGGGCCTGACTACCAGGTTCTCTGCCCAGTTATGGATCATGGTGAAGGTGATCTTGGCATTATCCTTGACAAAGAACTCGGAGATGCCGACGTGGACTCCCTGCGTAACGTGGACGTCCGAGGTGCAGCCCGAGATAATATGGAGTTCGCTCCCCTCTTCGGCTATGATGACGTTGTGCACGTTCTGGATCATGCCCTCTCGGCCTAAATACAGGCAGGCCTGCAGTGGGAACTCGATCTTCGCGCCCGGCAGCGCCCTTATGAAGTAGCCGGCGACCTTGTGGGTGGCGCTGTACGCGGTGAACTTGTCCGCGTCCGGCTGGACCAGCTTGAAGTAGTAGTCCTTCATCCAGTCGTACTTTTCCAGCGCCTCGTTGATGTCCATGAGCTCCAGGCCTTCCTGCATGGCCTTCGAGATCACGACGGTCTGGTCGTGCTGGAAGAACGAGCCCGAGCGGTTTGCCTCCGAGGCGTCCAGGCCGATGGTGAGCGCTCTTTCTCTGACACCCGACGAGAGCTCGTTTAGCGTGGTGATCCGCTCCCTGGTCGGCACGTCCTTTACGTACTTGTTCAGGTCGATGTCGTTGCCGTAGGCCGGCTTCTTATCCTTTGCCGCCTCCGCTCTCCTTTTTATCTCGTCTATCCTCACTTGTTCAAGCATGCGAGGCACTCTCCGTATCCGCGGTGTCTGATGTCTTCGAGGAGCTCCGTCGGGTTGCCCTGGCAGAGCACCGTGCCCTTCATCATCACGTAGGCCTTGTCCGCCTTCACGTAGTCCAGGATGTTGCCGAAGTGCGTGATTATGAGGCCCGATTTGGTCCTGTGAAGGGTCTTCTTGTCCTTCTGCAGGAGCTCGTTGATGGTGCTGCCCACCAGGCCTATGTTGACCAGGTCGACGCCGCTGTCCGGCTCGTCCAGTAAGACCAGGTCCGGGCTCTGGGCCAGAAGCTGTAAAAGCTCGGAGCGCTTGATCTCGCCGCCCGAGAAGCCCAGGTTGACGTCCCTGGATAAAAAGTTCTCGAGGTTGAGCTTTTTCGCAAGCGCATTTACCTCGTCGTCGCTGACCTTCTTATTATTCAGCCTTTCCATGCTGACCTTTACCATGTCGTTGAGCTTGACGCCTCTCAGGACGGGCGGGTGCTGGAACATGATGCCGATGCCCAGCTTGGCGCGCTCGTCCATCGGCGCATCGGTAATGTCCTTGCCCTTGAAGGTGATCTTACCTGACTTTACCTTATACTTCGGCACTCCCGCCATCGTGAACAACAGCGAGGTCTTGCCCGACCCGTTCGGGCCGAACAGCGCGTGCGTCTCGCCCTCCCCGATGAAGAGGTTCACGTCGCTCAGGATGCGCTTGCCATCGACTTCTACCGTTAGATTTTCAATATTAAGCATAAAAGCCTCGACCGTAAATATGGCAAAATTTGCCTGTGACTTTCCAAAAAGAATATGACACAATATGTAAAAACATTTTGGCTTAACAATGTTGAAGTGTCTAAAAATAAGGTCGCCGGCAATTGCCGGCAGCTTATGGCGTCAGGTCGCTGACGACGTCCACGACGCGGTCGATCTCTTCCTTCGTGATGACGAAGGGCGGGACGAATCGTATGACGGTATCGGAGGCGACGTTGATGAGCACGCCCTTCTCGCGAGCCTTGTCGACGAGGGCGTTGCCCTCCTTGTTCATCTGGACGCCGACCATCATGCCCACGCCGCGGACGTGGTCCACGAAGTCCTGCTTGCAGTGGATTGACAGCTCCTTCTTGAGGTAGTCGCCCATGTCCCGGGAGCGCTCCAGGAGGTGCTCCTCCTCGATGGCGCGGATCGCCGCCAGCGCTGCCGCACACCCGAGCGCGTTGCCGCCGAACGTCGAGGCGTGGTCGCCCTTCCTGAAGGCGCTGGCGATGCCCTCCTGGGCGGCCATGATGCCCATGGGGAATCCGCCCGCGATGCCCTTGGCGACGCACATGATATCGGGCTCCACGCCGGAGTGTTCCT
The DNA here is from genome assembly GCF_035506375.1 of Methanocella sp. Classification (NCBI taxonomy): domain Archaea; kingdom Methanobacteriati; phylum Methanobacteriota; class Methanomicrobia; order Methanocellales; family Methanocellaceae; genus Methanocella; species Methanocella sp. The sequence continues at coordinate 11,997 of NZ_DATJPM010000085.1, read as the reverse complement.
TCGCGAACCACTTTCCGGTGCGGCCCATGCCCGTCTGCACCTCGTCGAAGATCAGCAGCGTCCCGGCCTTGTCGCAGATCTCCCGGACCTCTGCGAGATAATCCTTCGGCGGTATCTGCACGCCGCCCTCGCCCTGGACCGGCTCGAGCACGACGGCGGCCACGTCCCTGCTCAGGGCGCGGCGAATGGCATCAGCGTCCCCGTACGGCACGAACTTAGCGCCCGGCACCAGGGGCTCGAAGGGCTCCCTGTACTTCGATTTATGGGTGATGCTCAGCGCTCCCATGGTCCGGCCATGGAAGCAGTGCTCGGCGGCGATAAACCCTTTCCTCCCGGTCCTCTTCCGGGCGAGCTTCATGGCCGCCTCGACGGATTCGGTGCCCGAGTTGGCGAAGAAGATGCGGTCCATCCCCGTGATCTGCGCGAGCTTTTCAGCCAGCTCCGGCTGGATGTCCGTATAGTAGAGGTTCGAGGTGTGCATGAGCTTCGCCGCCTGCTCCTGGATGGCCGAGACAACTTTCGGGTGGCAGTGGCCCAGGTTGTTGACGGCGATTCCGGCCACGCAGTCGATGTACTCGCGGCCGTTCACGTCCCATACGAGCGCGCCCTTGCCTTTTGTGAGGACCACTGGCTGGCGCCCGTACGACTGGACGACGTACCTAGCGTCCTTCGCGATTGCCTCCTCCTCGGAGAGCCTGACCTTTGACTTTGCTTGTGCCATTCTTCTCACTCAATATGGATAGACCGTTTTACATCCTTAAGGGTTAAAAAAATAACGGAAAATAAAGGCCGCCTGGGGGGCAGCCTACTCAAACTCGATGGTCGCCGGCGGCTTCGGCGTAATATCGTAGACGACCCGGGCCACCGAGGGTATCTCGGAAGTAATCCGGGAAGAAATCCTGTTGAGCGTCTTCCAGGGAAGTTCCATGTGGTTTGCCGTCATGGCGTCCCGGGATTCGACCGCTCTAACGGCGATGATCCAGCCGTGGCAGCGGTTATCGCCCTTGACGCCGGTGCCCTTCTCCAGCAATGCGGCCAGGCACTGCCATGGGTGGTACTGGTGGACGAGTTCCTCTTCCACGATGGCGTTGGCCTCGCGGGCGACGGCGATCTTTTCGGGCGTCACCTCTCCGATGACCCGCACGGACAGGCCGGGGCCGGGGAAGGGCATGCGCTCCGATATCTCCTCCGGTAATTTTAATGCCCGGGCGACCTCGCGGACCTCGTCCTTATATAAGTCAGCGATCGGCTCCACGACGCCTTTGAACGCGATATGCGAGGGCATTCCGCCCACGTTGTGGTGGGATTTAATTCCCCCTTCAGACTCGATGCGGTCCGGGTAGATCGTGCCCTGGAGCAGGTAATCGGCCTTAATGTCCTGTGCCACTTGCTCGAAGACGCGGATGAACGTCTCGCCGACGGCCTTGCGCTTCTTTTCGGGGTCCGTAACGCCCTTGAGCGCCGCGAAGAACTGGCCGCTGGCGTCGACGATCTTCGGGTCCATGAACTTAAATACTTCGCGTATGCGGTCGGTCTCGCCCTTTCGCATGAGCCCCGTATCGACGTATACGGGTATCAGGCGCTCGCCCAGAGCGCGGTAGGCCAGTATGGCACAAACGCTGCTATCCACCCCGCCCGACAGCGCGATGATGGCTTTGCCGTCCCTGACACTAACCTTGATATCGGCGACTGCGTCCTTAATAAAAGAATCAACGTCCACTCTGGATCATGCTCCGTGTGCTCGTCAATTTGGGGCATTCACTATTTAAAAGTGTCGGCGAGCCCTCTCGGCGACTTTGAGCGTGTTTCCCGCAAATGAATAGCAGGCGATGAGCGTCTTCATAATTTCACTGACAAATCAATCCATCGGCCAGCTTATAGGCGTTTTATGGCCGCGCGGGTTAGACTTTTATAGTTGCACCCATTTAGAGCTAGGCGATGAAAAGAAAAATGAACGACCGTATGATGCGCTGGGTAAAGCTGCTCTGGCTGCCGGTGGTCCTGGTGGTACTGCTCATTGCCGACAACCGCTTCGGGATCTCGAGATCATCCTACGCATGGCCCTTCCTGGGCTTCCAGATATTGCTCTTCGTCGCGTACACGTACATCCTTTTTAAAGACCGGCCGAAGTACGTGCCGCCCGCCGATAGAGTCGTCAAGGGACAAAGAAAGCCGAAAAAATAAGAAGAGGAGATGGAGCGCTTAGCCCCATCCGACCAGTTCCATGTCAGTCGTGGAGCTCGCGGCGCTGTACGACATCTTAACTGGTATGGGCACGTTGGGGGCCACCCACACGTTTCCTGTATTGCTGCCGCTCGTCCACGTATATTTCGTGGCAGTATACGTCCCGGCGGGGACCGTGACAGATTCTGTCCCGATCTTAGTGACTGAAGTGCCCTGGTATGTCGTCAGCGGGTTTTCCGTGCTCGCGCCGGGCGTGGTCGTTGCCGAAGCGCCGGGCTGTATGTCCTGGTCTAAAACCACCTGGCTGCCGGTCATCATCTTTATATGGCCTCCCAGCGTTGCGCCCGATGCCACATCCGTATAGGATGTGATGACCTCGGTCGTCGCGCTGTCGCTCGTACCCATATTCATATTCATGGTGGCCTTGTTCGCCTTATGGCCATTGTAGTCGATATTGTAATCCCACCGGAGATCCGATGTTGTCGATGTTCCTCCCGTATCCGATGTCATCCTGTATTCATACCAGTTCACCTTGCTGAAGTCGATCATCGATGAAAGTGTGCTTCCGCTCGCTGCATTGGAAGCGGTGGTCGGAGTGCCTGACGCTGCCGGCTGGGTGGACGCGGCGGGGCTCGTCTGGGTCGTCGACGTGCACCCGGCAGCCGCCAGCGCGATCAGTATTATAAATATTGCGGTATATCGGTATTTCATTATGTCCCTCCTGTTTTATCAAGCGCTTTATGGCGTGTCCCATGGTTCAAAATTCAATGGGTATATTATCCATAATATATAAGCCATTGAAATTACTTAAATCTATTTTTAAGACGAAAAAAAGGCGTGCTGTCAGCCTGTGATGATATTTTTCCTTCCCAGGCTGCAGGCGTATGCGATGCCGGCGTCTCCCAGCTTTCGGCCGATGGCCTTCGCCTGCCGGAGCGCGCCCTCGTCGGGCTTTCCCTGGACGGCCAGCCCGGCGGAGAGTATGTCCGATCTTTGTACGAAGGTGACCTCGAAAAACTCCAGGATCCTCTCGATGCTCTCGATACATTTCTGCTGCCCGCCGTTGCCCGTTGCGAAGGCGATGGCCGGCTTTTTATAAAACGCGTCCCTGAAGGGCAGGGCTTTATCGAACAGCGTCTTCATCTCGCCGCTCATATAGCTATAGTAGGTCGGCGAGCCGAATGCCAGGGCAGACGCCTTCTCGATGTCCCCGCGGCCGGTATCGCCTGCCCGCTTTACTGTTACGTCCACGTTTCCGTTACCCGCGCCCCTCGCGCCCCCGGCAATGGCTTCCGCGAGCGCCTCGGTGTTACCGCTCCATGATGTGAAGATGATCAAAATATTCGGTCGATCGGCCATAATTGTGAATATCGGGGCCGGAACGATAATCGTAGCTAGAAATTAATGCGGCGCCTACCGGTAATTAAAAAGCCTCGTGACCACGGGGACCTTCACGTTGAACCGCTTATCGAGCACTGCCAGCGTGCACCATGGGATAACATCGATTATCGGCAAGAGGTCGGTGCCGCTCATGGCCAGCCACTTGACGGCCGGCACGCCGAGGTACGACAGGTAGGCGGCCTCGACGACCGTAACGGCCGCATCGTAGGGTACCCATATGGGCTCAAGGCCAATGAGAAACAAGAGCTCGCCCGGGATGACGTCGGAAAAGTCGATGAGCAGCGCGAGGCCGAGCGCCGCGAAGTTCTGCAACGTGGCCATCGATGAAGGTTTTTGCATGACTACCGTTTCGGCGACCTGTTCCATAATATTCCTCTATCAGCATCTATACTTAATCCGTTAAATATTTTAATTCTTCCATCATTTTATTATAACTTTTATGCAGGGCCGAGTAAATTAGTAATATGCAATCATTAACAATCGCAATCTTTATTTATCACGATTGATAATTAATAATTGTAAACTGGCTCAGGAGGGTCAGCCATCGACACAGCGCTAAACCACGACAAAAGTATACCAGGCGATAAGCATGGAAAGAACTGGCATGCAAGGACAGAAAACGGCATAGAGATCGTCGAGATGGTAGGCGAATGCAACATCAGGTACGACCAGGTCTGCGGCAATGGCTTCTGCTTTGACGATGTTAAGAAAGAGTTCGATTGGTACACCACCGGCAAGATCAATATCGGCTATGAGGCCATCGACCGCCACGCGAAGACCTGGCGCAAGAACAAAGTAGCCCTTTACTGGGAGGGCGCCGACGGGAGCGACCGGAAGTACACCTTCCAGGAGCTGAAGGTACGTACGGATAAGCTCGCGAACGTTCTCCGGAAAGCCGGTGTCAGGAAGGGCGACCGCGTGTTCGTGTACCTGCCGAGAATCCCTGAGCTATACGCGAGCGCCGTATCGATCGCCAAGCTCGGCGCGATCTTTGCCCCTCTGTTCGGCGGCTTCCGGGCGGAGGCGGTCCGGGACCGTATCAACGATGCCCAGGCCTGCATGGTCATCACTACGCCCGAGATGAAGAAGCTCGGAATCGACCCTATAAGAAAGGACATTCCGTCCGTGAAAACGGTCGTCCTCTGCAACATCCCCCGGAACTATGAGCTGGAGCCGGGCGACCTGAGCTATGATGCCGAGATGATCTATGCTTCCGAGGACTTCGAGCCCGAGTGGTGCAGCCTGGAAGACCCCGTGATCATGCACTACACGTCGGGCACGACCGGCAAATCCAAAGGCGTCGTCCACGTCCACAACGCAATGATCGGGCATTATATTACCACAAAGTGGGTCCAGGACCTGAGGGATGACGACGTCTACTGGTGCACGGCGGACCCCGGGTGGGTCACGGGCACGTCCTACGGCATCTTCGGGCCGTGGCTTAACGGCGCCTCGCAGGTCGTCTACGCCGGCCGGTTCTCGCCCGAGGCCTGGTACTGGGTCATCGATAAGTACAAGGTGACCGTCTGGTATACGGCGCCCACGGCCCTCCGCATGCTCATGAAGGGCGGCGACGAGGTCGTGAAGAAATACCGCCTGGACAGTTTACGCTTTGTCACGAGCGTCGGCGAGCCCCTGAACCCGGAGGTCATCCGCTGGGGCATGCGCGTCTACGGCCTGCCCATCCACGAAAACTACTGGATGACAGAGACCGGTTGCAATATGATCGCCAACTTCTACGGCCTGCCGCTTAGAATAGGCTCCATGGGCAAGCCGTTCCCCGGCATCGAGGCGGCGATCATCGATGATAAAGGTCGTGTGCTGCCCCCTGGCGTTCCCGGCAACATCGCCATCCGGCCCGGTTGGCCCTCCATGATGCGGAGCATCTGGAACAACGAGGCGAAGTACAACGAGTACTTCCGCATCCCGGGCTGGTACCTGACGGGCGACAGCGCCTTCATGGATGCGGACGGCTACTTCTGGTTCACCGGCCGCATCGACGACGTCATCAAGACGTCGGGGGAGCGCGTCGGCCCCTTCGAGGTGGAGAGCGCGCTGCTGGAGCATCCGGCCGTGGCCGAGGCGGGCGTTATCGGCAAGCCCGATCCGCTGTACGGTAACGTCATCAAGGCCTTCATTTCCCTGAAGCCCGGCTACGATGGCACGGAGGAGCTCAAGCGCGAGATCTCGGAGTCGGTCAAGAAGACCCTCGCGGCCCACGCGTTCCCCCGGGAGATAGAGTTTAAGCAGAACCTTCCGAAGACCCGGAGCGGCAAGATCATGCGCCGCGTCCTGAAGGCCATGGAGCTGGGCCAGCCTTTGGGGGACCTGGCCACGCTCGACGACGAGTAAGGAGGTGAGAGAGAAAGCACACGCATCAGCAAAGAGTATATGACGGGCCGCGTAAGGCCTACTACGCGGCCCACTATTATCTCTAATCTCTATTTTGAACATAATTATGGAGCTGTTGTATAATATTAACTCCTGTATTTTTAAGACCCCGAAGACGTTTCGAGCGCGTAGGCCTCGAAGACTTTATTAAAGAAATTAATTATGACCGAATTCTCATTTAATATTAAATCTATTAATGTAGCTTCGCGGTCTTCGCGTACGGCCTTCGTGCTCGAACAGCCTTCGCGGACTTTGATAGCTTCGCGGGCTTAAAAACAGGAACCAATAATGTTTTATCGGCCGGCGCCCTACGCTATTTATCATGATCACCGATGACTTCGACTACCTCGCACCGGGAGGCCGATCCTATACCCTGGCCGCCGGCCAGCTCGCCCGGCTGAAGAAGAGCTCCCGGGTGCTGGAGATCGCCTGCGGCAGGGGCGAGGCCGCCTGCGCGCTGGCCGAAGCGTTCAAATGCCGCGTGGACGCGTTCGACATAGACCCTGTGATGGTCGAATACTCCATGAAAAAGGCCGAGAAGCTGGGCCTGGGCGAGTACACGAACTTTTTCGTGAAGGATGGCCGGGATATGGACTTCGGTGAGGGCAAGTACGACCTGATCCTGGCGGAGGGCGGCGCGCTGACGTATATCGGCCGCGAGGAGGGCATCGCCCATTCGGCCGACCTCCTGAAGGAAGGCCGCTGCCTGGCCCTGACGGACCTGATCTATTTACGGGATGACGTGCCCCAGCCCGTCCGGGATGCATACGAGGAGGGCGTCTGCAGCTACCTGACCGAGATCCGCTATAGAAAGCTGCTCGAAGCCTACGATTTCGAGATCATGTTCGCCTCCATGCTGCCCCAGTCTGCCTGGGACCGGTACTATGCCCAGATGCGGCGGCAGGTCATGAGCCCGAAGAACAAGTTCACCAGGGCGTTCAAGGATTCGATGATGCGGGAGATCGACGTCTACTATAATTATGGCGGCATGTTCAGCATCGGTTACTTCTATGCAGTGGCCAGGCTGTCGAGGAAGAAACGGGTTAAGCCCGCGGGCGAGGGGTTACGCATACCGCTGGCCTTTAGCTATAGCGGATAAGAATAAAATGGGGCCTCACGTTATGCGGAAAATTTAAGTAGATGGATGCTCATGTAAGCTTCGCTTTTCTGCTCCGGTAGTGTAGCGCGGCCAATCATGCCGGCCTTTCGAGCCGGCGACTCGGGTTCAAATCCCGACCGGAGCACGTTCTATTATAAGATGACCTTTTACTTCGCGGGTCGACGCCTTGCCTGTTGGCAAGGCTACTCGGCTTTTCGGGTGCTACAATGTCCGGGCCGGGCTTGCACCCTACTCGCCCGGCCGCTGTTATTTTCTGCTTGTTCCAGATCATGTAGCCGGCTCGAAAGGCCGGCGACTCGGGTTCTAATCCCAATCTGAGCACCAAACCTTTTAGTCCAAATCCTTCACTTTTATCGATTTAATCCCGAAGCACATGGAATAAAGTCTATCGGGGTGATATCCAGGGACCAAAAGAAATCATTTTTTATATTATTCAATAGTTATTCATCGTTTAGGTCGAAATTTATTTGTATATTCGCATATACAAATATAACGATGCAAGATGGATGAGAAGATCAAGCTGCTGAAAGCGATGGGCGATGAGACCAGGATTAAGATTTTACAATATTTGTTGAACGGAGAGAAGTGTGCCTGCACCATCGTGCCGTTCATCGGTAAAGCCCAGCCCACGGTGTCCCAGCACCTGAAAATTCTGGTTGAGGCCGGCATCCTCGACGTGCGGAGGGACGGGATCAGGATGCTCTATAAGATCAAGAGCGACCAGGCTGTCCGCATCATGGAGGTACTGGACATACCACGGATGGAAGTTGACGACGCGCTGTTGGGTGAGTGTAAATGAATAAGGAGTTAATCATTTTCGAAGGCCCCTGCTGGAGGAATATGGCGATAATGCCTTTTTCCGTAATCGCAGGATACAGTAGGAGAAAAATACTTGCACAAGATCCGGGAAAAGTTCACGGCGCCTTTGCTCGTCGTGCCGCTCCTGAATATCCGCAAAGTAGGTTGATTTATGAGACTACTCTTAATATCCGATATCCATGCGAACATGGAAGCGCTCCGCGCAGTACTGGAAAATGTGAAATACGACAGTATTTTCTGTATGGGCGACCTTGTCGATTATGGCCCGGACCCCATGGAGTGCATCGACTGGATGCGCAGCAACAACGTGCCCACGGTACGCGGTAACCACGATAATGCCGTTGCATTGCATGTGGACTGTGGCTGTAGCTATACTTATAAGCATCTATCCGAAGCGACGAGAGAATATACGTGGGCGTCCCTAAGCGAGAGCGAAGAAAGCTTTTTACGCGGCCTGCCATTGAAGATAGAACTTGAGTTAGACGGATTAAAGCTCATGCTGGCGCATGGAAGCCCTGCATCGTTCTTTGACTATATTTATCCCGATACGCCCCTTGAAAAGCTCGAAGAGTATACCGCCAGCGTTAACGCCGATTACCTGATCCTGGGGCATACCCATAAACCCGCAATATTAAAGACTTCAAAATTAACGATCCTGAACCCGGGAAGCGTAGGGCAGTCCAGAGATATGGACTGGAGGGCTTCATGCATGGTATTCGACACGAAAAATAGGACAAATGAGATCGTCCGCCTGGAATATGACATTGATACAACGTGTAAGAAGATACGATCTTCGATGCCCCATGCGGATGAGCTTGAAGCAATATTGAGAAGAGGTTATTGATAAAACGGTTCTCATCTATAGGGGTGTTTTGTTATGGCTGAACCTACCGCATCGAGGCTTTCCTTCCTCGATAAATATCTGACTCTATGGATATTCCTTGCTATGGCCCTTGGAATAGGCTTGGGCTTTGTGTACCCGGGCTTTGCGACTTTCTTGAATAGCCTGTCGATTGGCACTACGTCCATCCCCATCGCTATTGGCCTTATCGTGATGATGTACCCGCCCCTCGCCCGCGTTAAGTATGAGGCGATTGGGAAGGTGTTCAGGAATGTAAAGGTCATGGCGCTGTCCCTTTTCCAGAACTGGATCGTCGGGCCAGTATTAATGTTCGTGCTCGCCGTACTCTTGTTAAGGAGCTATCCGGAGTATGCGGCGGGGCTTATATTGATAGGGCTGGCAAGATGCATCGCCATGGTCATAGTATGGAACCGGCTGGCCTGCGGCGATTCTGAGTATGCGGCTGCGCTGGTCGCTTTGAACTCTATCTTCCAGGTGCTATTCTATTCCATATATGCATACGTGTTCATTACATTGCTACCATCCTGGCTCGGCATGCAGAGCATGGTGGTCAATATCACAATATGGGAAGTGGCAAAGTCCGTATTGATTTATCTGGGTATCCCGTTCGCTGCCGGAGTGCTGACACGGTTTACTCTGCGCCCGCGTTTAGGAAAAGAATGGTACGATGACAAGTTCATCCCTGCTATCAGTCCGATAACACTACTTGCGCTACTCTTCACAATAATCGTGATGTTCTCACTGAAAGGCCAGTATATAGTAGCTCAACCATTCGATGTCGTAATAATCGCCATACCGCTGCTCATCTATTTCGTTATAATGTTCGCGGTCTCGTTCTTCATATCCTGGTATATAGGCGTGAACTACGAGCAGTCCTGCACTCTATCGTTTACGGCGGCCAGTAACAACTTCGAGCTGGCCATCGCCGTCGCCGTCGGCGTGTTCGGCATCGGGTCCGGGCAGGCGTTCGCGGCGGTGATCGGCCCGCTTATCGAGGTGCCAGTCATGATCCTGCTCGTGAACGTCGCCCTGCGCTGGCGGGAGAAGTACTTTACTCCGGAGAACGCGACGGGGGCGTGAACATGTGCATTCCGGACGAGGTCGAGGACTTAGTGCTCGCTTTCATGGGGCTAGATAAGAAAAATGGCTTGCCGACATAAGCACTTTTTACGTTATAGATTAGTTATTCGATATCGTGGATAATATTTTAAATGTTATTGCTGTGTTGAATTGCTCTCGTATTTTAAGCTTTTAAGGGCACTGAGGGCACTATTTTTCACCACGAAGGCACGAAGAGCACGGAGGCTCACAAAGTTTTCTTTTTAGATTAAGTTACAAAGTACACAAAGCCGGTTCATTGGCGATCAGGGCACGAAGGATACAAAGACACAGTGGAATGAACAAGAGCACTTTTGCCCCTGTGCCTTCATATCCTCTGTATCTTATAAGCTCAAAAAGCATTCTCTGTGCCCTTTGTCTCTTAATTATAAAAAAGACTTTGTGGGCCTCCGTGCTCTTCGTGCCTTTGTGGTGAAAAATAGTGCCTCAGTACACTCCGAGACTTAAAAGGGCATATTCAGCACAGCAAATGTTATAAGAAAGTATAAGATGGCGAAATCATAAATAGAACGATATTAAAACGGAAAATACCTGGCATTACGTCGATATGAGCTATGCCCGTGGATACGGGGAATGCTTTTTTTAGTGATGCACCTGGACTTCTATGGTAAAATATGCGTGGAAGACCGGGTGAAGGGCGATCACAAGAAGGGCGCCAGATTCATGGTCCTGCTGCCATCCGTTGAAAAGTGATTGTTATCCCCGCATTTTTAGGATGCGTCTGCAGCCCGTAATAAAGTCCATGGCGTAGTTGCTCTTTCTGGCTTGTGTAAATCGAAAGACTATTACGCCATGAGAGCAAACACAGACAGGATGAGCGGCTTATCCGATATTTCCACCCGGGCTAAGAGCCGGCTACGCGGGCCGGCGAGCCGGCTGTTCAGCGAAGACGTCATGACCGTTCTGGCCTTCCTGATAATACCGGTGGTCGGGCTTCCCCTGGTCTTCAGCTTCTCGGCGGCCATGCAGACGATCCTGGAGCTCATCAACTATTTCATCATCGCCATGTTCGTGGCCGAATACTGCGTCATGCTTTACCTCTCGGATTCCCGCGTGAAATACATCAGGGACCCGTGGCACCTGCTCGATCTTATTATCATCGTGCTAGCGCTCCTGGACCTCGCCCCCATGGTCTCATTTGCCATCGGCCGGGCCTCGCCCGCCTTACGGCTTCTCAGGGTATTCCGGGTCCTCACGGCTCTCGGGCGGACCGCCAAAGGCCGCCAGCCTCCGGGACCGGAGGTCAAAGCCGCTCCAACTATATCCCGCATGGTGGTCAAGGCGATCGATAAGAACGGCATAAAACAGTGCGAGAGCGATGGCATGGTATGCGAGATACCGCGAATCGACGGCCCGGGATGGATCGCCCTCGAAGACGTCTGGCCCATCGACCTGGACATGATCAGCAAGGCCATCGATATTCCCGGGTATGTGCTGGAGAGCAAGATAGGCCAGGAGGCCTTCCCGCGCATTGACTATTTTAAGGAATATACGGCCATCTTCATCTGGGACGCCCGCCTCGCCGGGGCCGGCGACAGCTACCGGGATGTCCGGATTGAGCGCAATGGCTTTCTCATCGTCTGTAAGGGCGAGCTCATCGTGACGATCTGTACCGGGAAGAGCAAGATTTTCGACGAACTAATAAATGAAGGCCTGGCCGTGGACGGAGAGGAGTTCGCCGTGCGTACCCTGTACTCCATCTGCAGGCGCAAGGTGCAGGACGGCGAGAACATCGTGCGGGTCTTCGAGCGTAAGGCCGCCACGCTCGAGCAGCAGCCCGTGGGCAAGACTTCCCCGACATTCCTGGAGGATACGTTTCACCTGCGCCAGGATGGGGTCATGGTCGCGAAGAACCTGTGGCACCTGCGCCAGGTGCTGGACAGCCTGAAGACGAGGAAAGTCGCGCTGGCGGGCATAAAGGAGGAGCATTTACACCTTTTCGATATATTATACGACCAGGTGGATTACCTGTACGAGACTGCAGATAACATAACGGATAGCCTGTCGTCCCTGCGGGACCTCCACATCAACACCCAGTCCTACGAGATGACCCGGGTCATGCGTATCCTCGCGATCATCACCTGCCTGGCCCTGGTGCCTT
>NZ_DATJPM010000084.1 GCF_035506375.1 Methanocella sp. | reverse complement strand
TTCGACACCTCCGACAAGCTGTTCTTCGAGCCGATCACCCTCGAGCACGTGATGAACGTCATCGAGAAGGAGCGGCCCTACGGCGTCATGGTCCAGTTCGGCGGCCAGACCTCGGTCAACATGGCTATCCCCCTCCAGATGGAGCTCAACAGGCGCAAGGATCTCAACACCATCATCATCGGCACCAGCCCGGACAACATGAACATCGCCGAGGACCGGGACCTGTGGGGCCGCATGATGAAGGAGATGGGCATCCTCCAGCCGGAGCACGGCATCGCCTACTCCACGGACGAGGCCAAGGTCGAGGCGGCCCGCATCGGCTACCCGATCCTCGTCAGGCCGTCGTATGTATTAGGCGGCCGGGCCATGGAGATCGTCTACGACGAGGCCGACCTGGAGCGGTACATGACCGAAGCGGTCAAAGTATCCCGCAAGCACCCGGTGCTCATCGACGACTTCCTCGAGGACGCCACGGAGATCGACGTGGACGCCGTCAGCGACGGTACTGACGTATTAATCGGCGCCATCATGGAGCACATCGAGGAGGCGGGCATCCACTCGGGTGACTCGGCCTGCGTCATTCCCCCGCAATCGCTCTCGAAAGAAGTGCAGGACCAGGTGCGCGACATCGTGAGGAAGATCGCGCTCTCGCTGTGCGTCATAGGCTGCGTCAATATTCAGATGGCCTATAAGGGCGGCAGAGTCTATGTCCTCGAGGCCAACCCGCGCTCGTCCAGGACGATCCCCTTCGTGAGCAAGGCGACTGGCCTGCCACTGGCGAAGATCGCCGCGAAAGCGATCATAGGCTATTCATTGAAAGAGATGGGCTACACCGAGGAGCCGAAGCCCAGATACGTTTCCGTGAAAGAAGTCGTGTTGCCCTTCGATAAGCTGCCTGGCGCCGATCCGCTGCTCGGCCCCGAGATGCGGTCCACGGGCGAGGTCATGGGCATCGACAGCGACTTCGGGGCGGCGTTCTTCAAGGCCGAGCAGTCCGCGTTCAACTCGCTCCCGCTCGAGGGGACGGTCTTCATCTCAGTAAGAGACGAGGATAAGAAGGAGATGGCCCGGCTGGCGCGGGTCCTCCACACGAACGGCTTAAAGATGATCGGCACCACCGGCACTAAGAAATACCTCGAGGCGCAGGGAATACCCGTGACGCTGATCAGCAAGGTGCACGAGGGCAGCCCCAACGTTATCGACCTGATGCGCCGGGGCAAGGTGGACCTCATCATTAACACGCCGACCTCCAAGATGGCCAGAAAGGACGGAAGCCGCATCCGGAGGGCCGCCATCGACTACGACGTCCCCTACCTGACCACCATCCAGGCGGTCCGGGCGTCCGCCGACGCCATCAACGCCATGGGTAAAAGAAAGATGACCATTCTGTCCCTCAACGAGTACCTCGGGCGCGCCGCGGCCCCGGCCCAGGTCGTCGACGCCTTCAAGACCAGGGAGCCGGCCGCGTAATAAACGTCTCACAGCATCTTTTCCCGCTTTTTTACCCGATAAATCAGAAAGGATATGTACAAGCTGCGATAATATAACCCCGGATTCGCTACTATCCAGGATTTTGTTAGACATGGACACGAAGACTATAGAGATGATGAGAATACCGTTCGCTACCGTGCTCTTCGTGGGCTCGGTCTACGCACTGTACATGTATGTCCTCAACCTGGATCAGCCTAACATCCTTGGCAATATTATGGGCATTATCTGCATCGGGGTGCTCGTCTACTCCATCGTGCTCTTCACGAACCTCGACGTGCCCATTTACAGGCTTAAATAAGCTCGCTAAATTTTAATAATTTCCTCTAAGAGTTTTTCAGCCACGAAGCGACTCTAAGCTGGCTCTAAGTTCTCTAACACTTATTAAAAATCATTGGTGCCGCCTGGTGTAATCCAGGTGCGGTTGAGACAACAATTGCTCTCAAGCGGTACTAAAGTTACACCAGGCCTAGCGGAATTTTTATTTAATCACCAGGCGGCACGGAGTTTACACCAGGCGGCACCAACTTATTTTAAAATATTTAATAATGTCTTCGTGTCACTTCAGGCCAGCTTCGAGTAGCTTCGTGGCTGAAAACGTCTTCGAGAATTCTTATAAAGCTTAGAGCGGCTTGAAAAGGGTTAAAACAGATGGGGCATTGGCTTTTCCATCGTGGGTGGGTCAGTCAGTCGACGTTTTTCGTTAAGCCCGTTTTTGTGGTGAGGTATAATTATGGCGGGCTTGGATCTTCGTGGTGTTTGAGGTGTTGCTTGCTTATTTGGGAGGAGGGAGCAGTAAACGGGTGATACTTAAAGCGATCTACTGCCGCAAGCGCTTCATGCCGTAAGAGTTTGATCTTTCCGCCCACAATTTTGGAGCCAATACCAACGTGACCAGGTGCGGGCCATAAAGGCTCGCCCTTAGCACGCTTTTTGAGTTTGCGGTTTTTTTGAGGATTTATGTCTTGTTTCCCTTTGGGGTTGATTGGATGGAGTTCGTCAAAGGGGGATGCGTCCCATGGGTCACATGGGTGAGACACTAAGAGCACTTTTTGGTATATATATGTTTCTATAGAGGCAAAATTTTTACCGGATTTTATAACATTAATATGTAAAAAATTAATATTCATGAACTTCCTGCAGGAGCGGTAACGCTCATTTAATCGCAAGTATTTTATACCCGGGTCAAAACTCTTTTTGTTGCATGTTAAAAAGCCGGCGCCGTCCGGGGCAGGCATAAAAAACTTTATCATTCCTTAAGGACGTTTTAGAACCCATATGAAGAAAGTCGTTCTTGCCTATTCCGGGGGCCTGGACACCTCGGTCTGCATTCCCATTTTAAAGGAGAACTATGGCTTCGATAAGGTGATCACGGTCACGGTGGACGTGGGCCAGCCGCCGGAGGAGATCGGGACAGCCTCGAAGAAGGCGAAGCTCATCGCCGATAAGCACTACACGATAGACGCGAAGGACGAGTTCGTCCGGGACTACATCTTCCCCGCTATCAAGGCGAATGCCATGTACGAGGGCTACGTCATCGGCACGTCCCTGGCGAGGCCTTTGATCGCGAAGAAGTGCGTCGACGTCGCTAAAAAAGAGAAGGCCGACGCCCTTGCCCACGGGTGCACCGGCAGGGGCAACGACCAGCTCAGGTTCGAGGCCGTGTTCAGGACGACCGACCTGCCAGTCATCGCCCCCATGCGGGACATGAACCTGTCCAGGAGCTGGGAGATCGAGTACGCGAAAGAACACAGGATACCCGTCCCCGTCACGAAGGCGAAGCCCTGGAGCGTGGACGAGAACATATGGTCCCGGAGCATCGAGGGAGGCAGACTCGAGGATCCGTCCTTCATACCGCCCGAGGAGATCTACCAGTGGACCCAGGACCCGCTGAAGGCCCCTAACAAGCCGGAGATCGTCTCCATCGGGTTCGGGGCGGGCGTGCCCGTCTCGCTTAACGGCAAGAAGATGGGCGGAGTTGGACTAATTATGGCGCTCCAGAAGATCGCGGGCAAGCATGGCGTTGGGCGCACCGACACGATGGAGGACCGCGTGCTGGGCCTCAAGGCGAGGGAGAACTACGAGCACCCGGCGGCGACCGTTCTTTTAACGGCGCACAGGGACCTCGAGAAGCTCTGCCTGTCCAGGGCCGAGCTCAAGCACAAGGCGAGCATCGACGAGGCGTGGGCGGAACTGGGCTACATGGGCCTCGTGGACGAGCCGCTGTACGCCGACCTGAACGCCTTCATCGATAAGACGCAGGAAAGGATCAACGGCACCGTGAAAGTCCGGCTGTTCAAGGGAAGCTGCATGCCCGTGGGCCGGGAATCCCCGACGGCGCTGTACAGCGAGGAGCTGGTCTCCTTCGACGGCAAGACGATGGACCAGAAGGATGCCGAGGGTTTCGCGAAGTTCCACGGATTCCAGGCGAGGCTTTACAAAAAATTAATTAACCAGTAGCTAATATACGGTGGTCAGCTTCATTTAAAAGGAGATAATTTTATGGCAGAAAGAATTGAGCATTGCATCTCATGCGGCGTTCGCCTCGAGGGCGCGGGCGCCGTCCGGTTCAAGTGCCCGAGCTGTGGCGCCGAGCTGGGCCGCTGCGGCAAGTGCAGGAAGCAGTCGAACGCGTACATTTGCCCGTCCTGCGGGTTCAAGGGGCCGTGACCATGGGAAAGGTTATGGCGGTCATCAGGGTCATGCCGGACAGCGTGGACCGGGACGTGAACAAGCTCATGGACGCGCTCAAGAAGGCTCTCCCTAAGAGCGCCGAGTTCAAGGGTATGCAGGTAAAGGAGATCGCGTTCGGCCTGAAGGCTATTTTAGTGGCTTTCGTGGTCAGCGACGCCGAGGGCGGCACGGAGCCCGTAGAAGCGGCGTTTTCTAAGGTCCCCGGCGTGGAGAGCGTCTCCGTCGAGAACGTGGACCTTGTATAAGCCATTTCTTTTTTATCCTTTTCTTTTCAACGCGAATAGTTTATATACTTCAAATGACATTTCAGATTTGCATTACGGGCTCTTAACTCAGGGGTAGAGTGCTACGTTCGCAACGTAGATGCCGCGGGTTCAATTCCCGCAGGGTCCACTTCCCTCATTTTATTCTTTTTGCTCTGTTTAATTTGCCGTTTGAGCTCAGAGTGCACGAGGGCATACATTAAAATCAAGATAGCTCTAAATCCATATCCAAAAACCGGAGTAGAGCCCCGTTTTTATATAATTTTCTATTACTGTAGCTGCTTATTCAGCGTGAGCGTCGAAAGCACTATCATCGCCACGGCGAAGCCGAGCAGGACCAGGATGTCGACCCAGATGTCCCCCAGGCCTACGCCCTGCACCATGATGCCCTGCAGCGCGTCGTTCGCGTACGTCAGGGGCATGATATACGATAGTGCCTGTAGATAATTGGGAAATGTCGATACGGGCCAGAACATGCCGTCGAGGAAGATCTGCGGCAGCAGCACCAGGGGGATGAACTGGATAGCCTGGAGCTCATTCTTCGCGAAGGACGAGCAGAAGATGCCAAGGTTGACCGCCACCAGCGTCAGCAGAAATTGCACGACGACTACCGCCAATACGCCGCCAGCCATCTTCACGTTTAGCACGAATATTGCGAACAGGAGGATGATGGACGACTGGATGGCCGCGAACACTAAGAACCCCAGCATGTAGCCTATGATGATCTCGGCCCGGGTGATAGGCGAGACCATGAGCCGCTCCAGCGTACCGAATGACCGCTCCCTCAGGAAGGTAACGCTGGTGAACATGAACACGAATATGAAGGCGATCAAGCCCAGGATGTACGGCGCGAAAAAGTCGATGCTCTTGTAGCCTTCCCCGTAGAGAACTTCGGCCTCCACCGAGGGCATCGCCAGGGCAGGGCTGGCGGCCGGCTGCACGGGAGCCCGGGAGCCCAGCACTTTTGCCGAAACGTTCGCGAACTTTTGGGCGATAATGCCCCCTGCCGAGGGATTATTCCCGTGTGTCACGATCTTCACGTACGACGGCTTCGAGTCGAGGACGTTGCGCGTAAAGTTCGGCGGGAAATAGATCACCCCGTCCACCGACTTGTTATTCAGCGAGGCGTTGATATCCTTTTCCTCGAGGTAGACCACGGTGACGTTATCGGAGGCGTTGAGCCCGTCCGCGATAAGCTGCGACAGGTGCTCGGTGCCCGTCCGGTGGTCCAGCACGACGCCGATAGTGATGCTGCCGGCGCTCGTCGAGAAGAAGTAGGCCAGCAGGAGCATGACGAGTGACGGAGCGGCGATGATGAGGGCCATCGTCCTTTTATCCCGAAGACACTGCGTGGCGATACGCTTGCCCAGAGACAGGATCCGGCTAGCGTCCATCGCCGCCCCCCGCGTAGTACATGTACGCCTCTTCGAGCCCGGCCTTTCCGGCCTTATCTTTCAGGTACTGCGGGGAGCCCTCGATCAGCTTTCGGCCTTCCCGCAGGAATGCAAGGCGTCCGCACCGCTCCGCCTCGTCCATGATGTGCGTGGATATGATGAGCGTGACGCCCTGTTTATTTAATTCCCGGAAGTAGTCCCAGAACTCGCTCCGGAGCCCGGGGTCGACGCCCACCGTCGGCTCGTCCATGAACATGAGCTTCGGGCGGTGCGTGAGCACGCAGGCGATGGAGGCCCGCTTCTTCATGCCGCCCGACAGCGTGCCGACGATGCTGTCCTGCCTATCCGTGAGGCGGGCAACCTCGAGCACCTCGTCGATACGCTTCTCCCTGATGTGCCCCTTCAGCCCGTAGATTGAGGCAAAAAAGCGGGCGTTCTCACGGACCGTGAGATCGTTATAGAGCGCATCCATCTGGGTCATGTAGCCGATCAGCGCGTTATTCCGGTGATCGGGCACCTTCCGGCCAAGCACCTTAACGGTGCCGGAGTTGGGGATCAGCAGGCCGCAGAGGATACGTATGAGAGTGGTCTTCCCCGAGCCGTTCGGGCCCAGTAATCCATAATTCTCCCCGTACTCGATGCTCAGGTCGATGCAGTCGAGCACCTTGAGGCTGCCGAAGCTCATGGTCAGCCCCGAGCACTCGATGATATTTTCCCCGGAAGCCATGCGCGTTCTTCCTTTAATGGCTCTTCTTCCCGAAACGCCGGACCAGCGTGGCTGACAGTCCGACCACCGCGACGAGGCATACAGCGCCCAGCACTCCGTATGGCCACCACATGTCCCACCAGGTCTTCCTTGCCGCGTGGGCTGTGACGGAAATGGCCGCTATCTGGTGCCAGTTATCGCCGTTGCGGTAGACCATGGTGAACTGCGGCGTCGAGTTATACGAGTCGCCCCGGCTGTCGACCTTGATGTCGGCCGTGTACATGTCGCCTGCCTTGAGCGTGCCGATGTAGAACTCCTGGGGCTCGAAGACGAACTCGCCGCCGGAAGCGAGGACTTTAACCGAATCTATGGGCGTGCTCCGCGGGTTGGTCACGTCAAGGCTGACGACATTATTATCCGTGCCGTTGTATGTCTCTGCATACTTGCTCACGATGAGCTGGGGCTCGTCGCTGTCGACCTGCACCCGGACCGGGTAGTTCAGGTATATCCCGGTGTCGTCCGTCCGGACCTTGAGAGTCAGCGTATACGTGCCGTCAGCCGCTGAGCTGTCAGCCTTTATGGTGAACGTGAAGGTCCCTTTGTCGCCCATGCCCATGCGGCCAACGTCGTTGAAATCCTTCGAGACGATATACATGGGAGGATCAGCGAGCAGAGTAACCTCATTCAGCAGGTATCCGCCGTCGGGCGTGTTGCTGCTCGTCGTGCTGGACACGGACGTGTGCGCCGGAGTCGTGAGGCCGTTCGACGAGCCGGCGCCGTAATTGTACGTGTCGCTGCTGGTCGTCGTGGACCCTGTGAGCGTTTTCTGGCCGTTGGCGAGCGTGACCGTGACGGTGCCCGTATCCCCGGGCATCAGCGCCGAGGGCGATATCTGGACGTCGCTGACCGATATGGAGGGCTTCCCCGAATCGGCGCTCGCCATCGCCGTGGCGAGCAGCAAAAAGAGCGCGATCGTTATCGTTAATTTCGCCGAGAGCTTCGTGGATTTCATAGACCTTTCCCCCGAGGTTTTTACGCCGGTAGTTTTAGCAATTACTACATTTGAGCTCAAACTATAAATAGTCTATGAAGAGGTAGTACTGCCTTGAACTACCGAAAAGAAACGGTTGTTCTAAAATAGAAAATTGGTTCTCGAGTTTTTTTTATTTATGCGACGTCCATGTAAATACTAGCCTATGGTAGTAAGGCAAGTAACTACTTTTTTACCGGGTAGATGGCAGGCGTATGCTCCCATATGGCCCCGAATACTATTGTCCCGAGGGAAATGACAAAAGAGTTGCTCGTCGCCAGGCCGGACATCGTCCCAGGTAAAGGCGGCACATACATGAACTCGCGCCCGTCGGCCATGATAAAAAGGAACCGCGTAGCCTGGTCGCCCTTTAAGGGGACCTGGGAAAAGTACTTCAGGATGGGCGTAAAATCGGCCAGGTCTATCTCCATCGCGTTGTGGACGACGGCGGACTTCAGCCCGTAGCGCTCCGGTATCATGGCGTCGTCGGAAAAGACCAGCAGCTCCACGGCCACGCTCTTCCCGCGGAGCAATTCCAGATATCGGAGGCGGTCCTGCGGCATCAGGATCTTCAGGGACTTTTTCGCCTTTACCAGTAGCTCCTCGATGCCATAATCGATGTTCCTGTCCCCGTAGACCGTCCAGATCGCGTCGGTCGTTTCCTGCTTTACCCGGCTCTTCTCCAGCTCTTCCAGTTCCAATAAAGCGTTCTCTTCTGCTTTCCGGTGGACGTCCATCATGTGCTTCAGGGCAATCTGCGGCGGCGTCGCCCGGTAAATGGCGGGCTTCGCGTTCACCACCTGCACCAGGCCCTTGTCCATCAGGGTCTTCAGGCTCTGGTATACGCTGGGCTTGGGAGCGTTCAGGAATTCGTAGATCGGCTTGACCTCGCTCCTTTCGAAGAGGACGAGCGCCGAATAGACCTTGGCCTCGTACTCGGTAAGCCCGAGCGTCTTCAGCGATTCGATGAGGTCACCGGGTATCGTGTTCATAGTAGTTTATAATGATACTACTCTGAGTACTCTTAAACCTTTCCCAGTTTCGCAGCACGTGAGATAAGCTATATTTAAGCTATTTCCGATTGTCATTATCGGTGATAGGATGAAGAAGAGCGAGCTATTCGAGGCGACCCTTGCAATACTGGTCATCATTCTAGCCTTCATGCTCTGCCTGGCCATACTGGGAGGGACCGGCGTCTCGGACCAGTGGGCCATTTCGGGCCCCGTGGCCCATACCGGCTTCTGGGTCTACGATAACATGTACACGCCGGGCAACGGCGTGCTGTATACGGTGGACGGAAGCTCCATCTATGCTATTGGCCAGGACGGTAAGGTCATCTGGACCCTGCCTATCCCTGATAAGTACAATATCAACACGAATTGTGAGAAATGGACCGGCATGGCCGCTGCTGCCGACAGCGGGGACTTCTACATCGTAGTCGGCCCCGGCAATCAGCCCGAGAAAGGCGAGCTTCTCGCCATCGGCCCCGACGGTAGCGCCCGGTGGATAGCGCCGCTCACGTTCGGCCTGGGCCAATACACGTTCTCCCCGCCCGGGCTGCTGGTCAAGGACGACAGGATATACATTCACCACTACCGGAACCAGATCATCCTGGACTCGAACGGCACTGTGCTATTAAACATCTACGGTGTGACGGAGCCGGCCACGATAGACGATGCCGGTAACATGTACATTTATTCGAAGGATAACGGCACCATCGAGTCCTACGACCGGAACGGGTCCATGCGCTGGAGCCACAGCTCCGGCGAGTATAACGTCAGCTTCCTGTCCGGCATAAACGTCGAGCAGCCGTATTACAATAATGGTACGCTCTACGTGTGGCTAAGCAGCGGCATAATGGGGAACGGTGTAATGGCGCTGGACTCCAATGGCAACAAGCTCTGGGTGAAAGAGTACCCGGACGAGTACACCTGGCCGGACTTCGATACGACATTCGATAGCCACGGGAACCTGTATTTACGCCACGATAACTTAGGGAGCGACCAGCAGGGCGACTTTAACGGCTCCTACATGACCATGATCCGGCCGGACGGCACCGAAGTGACCGGCGTCAAGCACTACGAATCTTACATTAGCGACATCAAGGGCTTATCGAACGGCATATACTACCAGATGTTGCGGGTCACGCCTCCCGGCGTGAACGACACGCTGAATGCCGACTACTACAAGGACCCGGGCACCGTCGAGTTCATCCTGACCCAGGCCGGCGGCAGCTGGAAGAACTATCGTAACCTCAGCCAGCTGGATACGTACGCCGTCAGGGCAACGGATATTACCACGGACGGGTCGCTCTGGGATACGACACTCCCCCTGTTCCCGCATCGGGTCGCCCTCAACGCCTCTAACATCGGCCTGGTCATGCCGCCGTACCTTGACCTGAGCTACGCGGCCAACGAGAATAAGGTCAAGCCCGAAGGCTGGTACAAGAATAATAACGTGCCGAATGGCACGAAGGCCATCGGAAGCTGGACGGATATCGAGCTCATGCCAGGGAATAACATCACCTACGTGAGCATGTGGACCATCAACTACGAGGTGCCCACTTTCTACGGCCAGGCGAAGGCAGCCTACTCGGGCGGCATCTATGCGCTGGATAAGGACGGCAACCTGCTCTGGGCTAAGCCCACCGGCTCAAGGGTCACGGACATGAAGGAGGTAAATGGCACAATCTATTACGGCACCGACGACGGCAGGCTCTCTGCCACGAAAATCAACCTGGCGGCCGGCCTGGTCCTTACGGCGGCCATTTATTTATTCATCCGCTTCTTCATGGCCGGCGCCGTCACCCGCGCCCGGGGCAGGATCAACGGCAACGAGAACCGCAACGTCGTCTTAAAATATATAGCCGATAATCCCGGTTCCGGCCTCTACGATATCTCGAAGGGGCTGCGCATGAACATCGGCACGGTCCGCTATCATCTGCTTATCCTGGGCATCAACCATCGCATTATATCTTTTAAAGCGGACGGCAAGCACGTACGCTACTTCACCAACGGGGGCTCATATAAGCCCGAGGAGAGGTATTTAATATCCCTGATGAAGCGCGAGTCCATGAGGCGGGCGCTCTGTGCCCTGGCAGAAAACCCCGGCATGTCGAACAGGGAATTATCTAAAAAGCTAAACCTCGGCGACAGCGCCACGAACCGATACATGAGAGAGCTCATGGACCGGGGCATCGTGACCAATGACCCGGCGGCCGAAGGGCGGACTTCTTACTTCATCAAGGACGAATACAGGTATAAGATTTCCGCGTTCATTGGCAAAATGGGCGATTGCTAAGTCACACATTATTTTTTAATTTACATATCTTTGAGTCACTTCAGGACCGCTTTTAGTCGCTTCGTGGCTGAAAAATACTTAGAGCCGGCGTATAATGTTTGGAGGAAATTTAGCAGGGCGGCGCCGATACGCTCAAAGAGACGATCGTGAAGTAACGCTTTTTGGATTATGGATAACCATAAGCTTTATTTATATGAATGCAGCTATTGAAGTTGCATCAGCCGGGATGGGGTAGTTGGCAATCCTCTGGGACTGTGGATCCTTGGAGCCGGGTTCGAATCCCGGTCCCGGCCCTGTCTTTTAGCAATAGTTTTTACCCGACGTTCAAAGGTAGCAGATGACACTCGAAGAAGAAATACGGGCCATCCAGGAAGAGATGGATAAGACCCAGAAGAACAAGGCCACCGAGCACCACCTGGGCCGGCTCAAGGCCAAGATGGCAAGGCTCAAGGACGACCTTATCAAAAAGGCCATATCCTCCAAAGGGGGCACCGAAGGCTACAGCGTCAAGAAGAGCGGCGACGCGACGGTGACTCTGGTCGGCTTTCCCTCTGTGGGCAAGTCCACGCTCATTAACAAATTAACCGACGCCCACTCCGAGGTCGGCTCCTATGACTTTACAACGCTCGACGTCATCCCGGGCATCATGGAGTATAAGCAGGCGAAAATTCAGATACTCGACCTGCCCGGCCTCGTCAAGGGTGCCTCGGCCGGCCGTGGCCGGGGCCGGGAGGTCATATCGGTCATCCGCGGCTGCGACCTCATTTTAATGATCATCGACGTCTTCAACTACCAGCAGCTAAAAGTCTTAGAGGATGAGCTCTACGACGCGGGCATACGCATAAACCAGCGCCCTCCCGATATCACCATCACTAAGCTCATCAAGGGCGGCGTCACGATCACCTCGACCGTGGAGCTGAGCATCGACCACGAGACCATCAAGACCATCCTGGGCGAGTATAAGATGCATAACGCCCTCGTGAACATCCGCGAGGATATCACGGCGGACCAGCTTATAGACGTCGTCAGGGGCAATCGGGTCTACATTCCGGCCATCACCATCATAAACAAGATCGACCTGGTGGATAAGGAGCACATGAAATCCTTCCCCGGGGAGGCTCTCAAGATATCGGCGGACATGGAGTCCGGCCTGGATGCGCTGCGCGATGAGATCTACGACCGCCTGGGCTTCATCAACATCTACCTGAAGCCGCAGGGCGAGGCGGCGGACATGGACGTGCCCCTCATCATGCGGGAAGGCAGTACGGTCGGCGACGTGTGCGACCGGCTCCACAAGGACTTCAGGCGCAAGTTCCGCTACGCCCGGGTCTGGGGCGACTCGGCCAAGCACGCGGGCCAGCGCGTGGGCCTCGACCACGGCCTCGAGGACGGCGACGTGCTCACCGTCATCATCCAGAAGTAGCTCCG
Organism: Methanocella sp.; assembly: GCF_035506375.1. NCBI lineage: Archaea > Methanobacteriati > Methanobacteriota > Methanomicrobia > Methanocellales > Methanocellaceae > Methanocella > Methanocella sp. Next base: position 19,738 of record NZ_DATJPM010000084.1, on the reverse strand, counting down.
ATTTCCGCTTTTAATCCACAAAATTAAACTATATTAATAGGCCTAATAATGTTTCTTCTGGTTTTTATTGTGGAGCAAGTCAGCCTATCTAGCGCTTGAAGGGGGCTTTAAAGTTGTTTCCCGACAGAAAGTTATGTCAGTAAATAAGGCGTCCGGTGGGTCTCCGAGCACGCACTGTTCCCGAGAGATCATCGCCTCAAAAGCTATAATCGCTATAAAGAAATGGACAACCATTTATTGAGCCTTAATAATTGCTGTGTTGAAATTCTCCCGTATTTTAAGTTTTTAAGGGCACGGAGGGCACTATTTTTCACCACAAAGGCACGAAGAGCACGGAGGCTCACAAAGTTTTCTTTTTAAATTAAGTTACAAAGTACACAAAGCCGGTTCATTGGCGATCAGGATACGAAGGATACGGGGGCACAGTGGAATGAACATGCGAGCACTTTTTATCATTGTGCCTTCGTATCCTTTGTATCTTAAAAGTTCAAAAAGCGGCTCTGTGCCCTTTGTCTCTTAATTATAAAAAAGACTTTGTGAGCCTCCGTGCCATCGTGTCTTTGTGGTGAAAAATAGTGCCTTCGAACACTCTGAGACTTAAAAGGGCATATTCAACACAGCATTAATAATTAAAAACATCTGCATAATTTTTTATAGTTTTTTGTAGATAAATGGTAAATACCTAGAAATTATTGTCTATTTACAAATTGTATACCAAATAATTTCTGTTACAAGGAAAGCCCTTTTATACTTAAAAAATAAAGTCAATAGATATCGGTTGAGCGCCCCGGGTGAGGATTATGGCATCGAAGGCATTGATGGACGACAGTGGCCAGATAAACTTGGACTTCCTCTTTGGGGTCGCCGTTTTTCTCCTGACGTTCATATATGCGGTGACCTTTATACCCGGCCTGTTCACACCATACCAGCCAGGCGCGATCGATCTCAGTTCGGTCGCATATCGCACGAGCGCCATACTCGTTGAGGATCCTGGATGGTATAGCCAGGGCAGTGTCAACGGCACGGACTGGGAGGATAACATCGGCCTTTTATCCAGGATCGGGTTGGCGGACGATAAGGAGCATCCGAACGTACTATCGCAATCTAAGATCGACTGTCTCAACGAAATTCTCGCTAATAGCTCTAATTATACCATTGTCCGTGACCATATGGGGCTTCATGGATCAATAGAATACGACGTCAGCGTTTCGATAAAAATGAATGGCACCGGCACAGAACTGGTGAATACGTCGTCCTGGCCTATGCGGAGCACGACCAACGTCGAGTCCATCGAGAGGAGTGTCCTGGTGGATAAGGGTAAAGAGATGTGCCTGGATATGGGTAATGACCAGGTCAACAGGGGCTCGTTATTTAACGTCAATCTGACGAACATAACCTACTCATCGATTACCGGTAACCTGACGATCAGGATATTTAACACGTCGGGCACCATCAATAACGTATTATGGTCGTCCAATGGCGCGAATTATATTTCCACATGGATATATGGGACCGATTACTTTTACTATGTGAATGGTGTGTACTACCCATCATCGACATTTTCCATCAATAGCAATGACATAGTGGAGCTGGTGATCGCTCCCAGCGCCTTCTACTCGGATGTTAATGGCCTGGTCCTGAATAAATACATTGAGATCTCAGGGACGGGCTCGATGTTCCAGGATAGCAGCACCGGCGTATCCTTCAACTATTTCCACGATAAGAAGTACCCATTGAAAAGTATATGTTACCCGGCAACCATGAGACTGGAGGTGTGGTCCGATGCGCTTGCAGGATGATAGTCGAGGCCAAATTTATACTATTGAGGGCATCGTGGCATCCTTTATACTTCTGAGTGTCCTCTTGTTTATATTACAATCGAACTCCATCATCGTTCCCCAGACTGAGCGCGCCATAGACATGAAATTATACGAGAAAGCGAGCGATACGCTGGTGGTCCTGGACAGGAACGATAACGATAGCTGGAGCACGATACAACCTCTTAAAACGTATGTGGCCGGATGGAATGGGGCGCCGGGGGAGGCCATGATGACCTGTCTCGACAATAATATTTCGGAAAAAAAAATGCTCCCTGACCAGGTCGAGTATAACCTCATATTCGTTTATAACAATTCAACTGCCTTGAACAGTAGTACGGTTATCTACCACGGCATACCAACGGATAATTCGGTGGTCGCGACGCGGCTCGTGACTCTGAACGATAATGATATTTCCACCGGATCGAGCTTCTGGAAAACCATCAACGCTACCCGACATCAGCCCGAGACCATCGAGGTCAAGCTCATTTGCTGGTACCTGTGATGGTTTTTATTTACAAGGCTATCCGATTGACGCGTTAATCCAATGTTCACTGATTATCAAATTGGATACCTGCGGCTGATTAACGTTCACAGTAAAGCTATTGTTGTCAAGCGCAGTAAGCGTTGTCGCTCCTGCCGGGGCGAGGACGTTATCATCAATCAGGAATCTGGACCATGCCCGCGGATAAGCAGTATTGAACGTAATGGTCATGCTTCCAGCTGGAACGGAATAACTGTAAACGTTAGTCGTGCTATATTGTAGATTTATATCGACGGTGGCTGATCCGCCTATCGCAGACATATTTCCCCCCAGCCTTATGACATTCATTATTAGCGTTTTTGTCTGGGGGATGTAGTAAATACGAGGCTTTAATACGACAATATCGCTGCTATTTATATTTGTCATCTCCCAGAGGCCGCCGTTCTCAATGGAAATAATGCTGGGGTCCGTACTTGACTGGAACGTGATATTGCCCGTATAATTATCATATTCCGTAACCCCGTTGAACTTGACAATGAGCTCATTCGAGGCATTATAATTCGCGATAGATCCGCCTTCCATATGGATCCGTGTCGTCTTCACGGGCGTCCCTTCCAGTGCCACCTGCTTCATATCACTGCTCAGCACGGTCAGTCCCTGTTCCATGCTCTTAAAATTGTTCTGGCTTTTTGCGGTGTCGAGCATACTGTTCCCGACCAGCAGGATAAATGCAATGCAGGTAAGCACTATCCCGAATATAAGAATATAGCCCAGTGTCTCTGAGACTGCCTCATCCTCGATGAACACCCGTTTCATAGATCTCCTCATCCCTTCTATGCTTTGAAACTTGATAGTATATCCTATTTGCGTTGATAGTATATCCGATGGGTGCCGCTGAGGCTGGACGTGCTGCCATTTACCGGTATGGTGGAACTGATGCCATTCAGCGTCATGTTAATGGACACGCCATTGGAAGGCGAATAAACGTCGATCTCCCTGTCATCCTGGTTCGGATTATTACCGCTACCGATGTCGGCCATATAGGAATTGCTGGCCACGGTCAGAGGCATGTCGAACGTCGTGGAAACGTCGAACGTCGTGGAATATTCGCCGGGTTCGGGGGCGATGAGATATGTGTCCACGACCTTGGCGGTCAGGTCATTGCCAATGTCCGTAAACTGGACTTTTGACACCGTCCGCTGGGGCCCATCGATGAACATGCTATTGGCCATGAGCAGCACGATCGAGAACAATATAGATGCGATTATGAAGGTCACGATATATTCCACGATTGAGGTTACACCCGTATCATCGCTCAATAATCCGGCTCTCATTGTCCCACACCTAAGCTATAACGACCGTCAGCGTCTCGTTATACATAGTCTCGCCATTGTTATAGTATACGGAGACCGTGGCGTTGCTGATCGTCTGGTTTTCCACACCGGGTATGGCGCTTACGCTTGCCAGGTACCCGTTCCTGGCACTCAGGCTCGCAATGTCCGAGGCGTACCCGATGAACGAGGCATTGAACATGTCCGACCTGATTTGCCCTCTCGTCGAATTATTATAACCATAATACGGGTTATTATTCTCCCGGGCCCCCAGTGAAATCGCCTCGTTTATGGTCTCGATCCGGAGGTCTCTGATGTCGTTCTTCGGGAAGCTCATTATCGAGTCTGATGATGAGTAGCCACCCATGGAGGATTGGTTGAGGAAGATCAGGAGTATGACCATTCCTATGGATATCACGACCCCTGTAAGCAATAAGAATTGGCCGGAATCATCGTCTCTCAGCATATGCTTCAACTTCCATTGACTTGCACGCTCTCGGTTATTTTACCGCCCGAGGCGTCAATACGGAATATGTAATAGCCCGAGGCGATCGGGTAGTTAATATCCCATATGGGCGTTCCAGACCCCTTCATGGTCAGGGTGATCGAAGCAGGTCCGTCCGTGGCATCGCCGATATTCGCCAGTGAATTCGAAGCTATCCCGCATGCCCTATCGCTGTCTATCAGCTTATCCGTGATGAGCTGTTGCCGGGGGAATACTCTTTCAGGCGTTTTGGCAAACGTGACGTCTTGTACAGTCATGTTCCCTATCTTAACCGTCGCCTCCTCTGAATCCGAGGCATAGGTCAGCTTCCAGGTATCGGATAGGCCCCCGTCGCAGAATTCCGAAGAGATTTCCGCTATTGACGCGTTCTTATTATTCGCCATCCAGCGTTTTACGCTAGCATCGTTATTACCAAGAGATAATGCCTGGAAGGCCGTTATCCCGGCCTCGGTCCCGTTGGTCAGGCCGGGCGCAGGCCAGGGAGTTGGGGCAGGAGCGGTCGGAGCGCTGCCATGATAATAAACGAAGGCCCCGATGGCGACCAGAGCTACTATTAGTACAGCGCCCGTTATTATATACGTTATTTTTACCATGGTGGCTCCTTTTTAAACGAGTATGATCTGGCCGTTGGCATACCTGATGCGGAGTAAAACGCTATCGCTGCCCGGATCACCGTGGTGGTCATCGGCGATGATCAATATCGAATAGTCGCCCGCAATCTGGCTGCTGTCCCAGTCAAAGCTGAACGTACGGTTGCTGTTACCGTCGAACGTGCCTGCTGGATATTTGGCGCTCGGGTATAAAGCTGTTATCGTGCCACTTGAGTCGATCTGGGTTATCGTCTCATTATACGAATAGTTACCCGTATAATTCACCTGCCAGGCGATCTTCTGCGTCGGCGGAGTCGTGTTATATCCCGTCTTGGGTAATGGCGAAAGTATCGTTACGTTGGGCCCGGGTAACGTCGATAGGGACAGGTTACCAGGGCTGGTACCGTTAACGAACAGGCTTTCCGTGGTGAACATGGCGCTATCATTGCTTCCGTCCTCCCGGGTGAAGTTAATGTAGCTCTGGTTGGTGATGGGCTGTATCGGGCCCGGCATTATTACCCGGAGCTGATAATTGAGAGTCCAGGTATCATTGAGCTTGATGACGCCCGGGTTCCACCTGAGGTCATAGGTGCCGTTCGAATTTATAGACGGGTCCTGCTGCACTACCGTACCATTGGGGTACTTGACATAAGCGCTGCCGGGAACGTAAACCGCATCCGGGTATAGCGTGCCATTGATATACGTGCAATTCGTGATTATGTGCATATCCGTCTTATTGGCGACGATCTGGTTGAGTTGTTGCGAGATGTTCCCATAGACGTATTGCAGATCAATCGCAGACGTCGTCATATTGAAAGTGCCGCCAGTGATATTGGCTATGTCGCCCAGTGTTTTCATATCGGGCATGCCCATCCCTATTGTAAATATGGTTATACTGTCGTTCTTGGCAGTATACGCCGCGGCTATATCATTGCCGGGGCTCTGGGAATAGCCATCCGAGAGTAGTATTGCCGCCTTTTTATTGGAACTATTCGAGTACGGGCCGGTGAGTTCGGCTATTGCCGAGTTTATACCCAGCGCTATTTGAGTGCCGCCGCTTGCGCCAAGGCCATTGATGGCATTATTAATGATAGTCTTATTCGTGCTGTCAACCGTTTTCAGGTGTGAGGCGACTTTCGAGCTGGTGTTGAACCATACGATGCTAACCCGATTATTCGTCATATTATTTACGAACAGTGACGCGGCAACTTTTGCCGCGCTGTCCACATCGCCTTTCTGTCCCAGCCTCTTCGGCTCCGTCAGGACCATCATATTATACGGCGCGCCGCCCATGGCGGAATTATAAATATACGCACCATAAATATGGTATGTTCTGCCGTTCACCGGGTTCGGGATGATGACATAGTTCTCATTCGCCGAATGATCGTAATTCGTACCACCGACGTATGTCGACCAATAATCTCCTGCGGAATCGTTGACCATCAAGTAATAACAAGTTCCGCTGTTATCCGAGCTATAGTTTCTATATGACGATGAAAACATAATTTCAATGCTTTGGCTCCCATTTCCATGGTAGGTATAATCATCCACAAAGTGCCAGTCCCTGGGATCGATATCATTATGGCCGTTTTTATAAACTGTCGAATACATCTTTGCGCTCATGGTACCTGTTTCAGGTAGTATATAACCTAATACAGGGTCCTTTGTGGTCGGGTAGATCGTCGTGGATAGCCAGTCCATGCTGCCCGAGCTATCGAAGATGAGGGCAATGTCATAGCTCTGTCCCCGGATCTTCCACCCGATGCCCCTGACCGTTATGTTCACGTTAATCGTATCGTTCACCGAAATGTTATATTTCGGATAAACACTGGACTTGATGCTAAGGAACGAATCATCGGTATACAGAACGTAGCATGTGCCCGATAGCGAGCCGCTGGTCGCCCTGACCGGCACCCCCATGGTCGTATCGACCAATCTATTCGAAGCATTCAAAGTAAATTGGGTAGTGAACTCTCCGCTATCGCTTGTGACACCCGTGGTAGGTCCGGATATTGAACCCAGGGTAGAGTTAAGTGAAGCCACATTGACCGTCTGACCGCTTATGGGATGGCCCCACGCATCAGTGATAGTCGTAATGATGTCGGTTGAGTGGACGTCATATGCCCCGCCCGGGGTCGTTACATTGGCATTCGCGACCGCGTTCGGATCGGCTATCACGCTAAGTACCGTGGCCGGGCCGGGGATATAACCCAATGTGATCGAGTTGTTGACGTATTTAGTGGAATTGTTCGCAGAATCAATGTCCTGGGCTGTAACCGTATAGACATCGTTGCGCACGAATATTGAAGGCGGTATGTTCACGGTCGCATAGCCATTATTATTAGTCGTAACATCGATTGAATAATTTATGTCCTGGTTCTTCACGATGGTTAAATGCTTATTTCTAACGGGATTGTACCCGGAATCGGTCGCCTGTATGGTCAATGTGTAACCTGAAGTCCCGTCGGCTAATACGGGGGAAGCGGGATTTGATGAAATGATTATGTTACTAACGTCTCCGCCTTCGCCTACGATGACCGTGGTCTTGAGCGTGCCTCCCAGGTTGCTATTGCTGACGACGACGGTGTTATTGCCCAGCAACGGGCTCATGTTGAAGAAAAACCTAACGGTGCCGCTCGCGTCCGTAACGCCTGAATACGTCCCCAGTACGGAGAAATAAGGATCATATGCCGTAAAGGTCAGGGGCACTCCGGCTGCATAGGTACTGTTCCCCAGGTCACTATAAAAGACCGCGTCGACCTCCGCGTAGGATTGAACCGGCTGGTTAGCGCTCGGATACCTGAAGAGAAAGAGATTGTTCCGGTCTAAAAACTTTACATTAGCCGATAAGCTTAAAGAGTTAATCGTCGCCGTCACGTTGGCCGTGTGAGTGCTTCCATAAGGCCCGACCGGCATGTTGGCGTTACCGCTGGCGTCCGTGTACACGGTGCCGGCATAGACGCCGTCGATGATAAAGTTCACTGCAGCATTGCTTATGGCATTGCCATTCTGGTCTTTCACCGTTGCGATGGCCATAGACGTGCTGACTCCATTGGCGAGCCTTAAAGCTGGGGAAGCCGTCAGATCCAGAGTTGCAGGCGGTCCGATGAAGGTAACAGGGATAATGGCGCTAGTCTTTGATCCAGAATTTGCCTGCACGTTTACAATACGCGCGCTCGCGTACGGCCCGATACTCATGCTTGCCACACCACCTGCATCCGTTAAAGCGGAGCCTATGCTCGTGCCGTTCACCGTGAATGTAACTGTATTGCCGCTTAAACTTCCAGATGACACGGTAACGGTAGCAGTTGCAGTGGCTTTACTCGTGCCGTCGGCATTGAGCGTCACAGGATTGACAGAAAGGCTGATTGACGATACAGTTCCAGCAGCGGTGACCTGTGGAGCCTGAGAAACAATGAATATTGCTATAGCTAATATGGCTATAGCAAACATTGAAAGTTTATTATGAACCATTTTAGCGGCCATACAAATATCCATTATAGATTAAACGAATAGGGCTTATTAATACTTTGCGTAAAGGCTTTTTATTTTTCCTTAAATGCCAAAAAAGGTATAAATTTGTGCTAATTCACTATTAAATTTTTAATAATTTTGCTATTATCAGAATAAATCTCCACTCATTGAAATAAATAAATTATTTGTTTTTGATGCTGAAGGGCAAATAAATTCTCAAAACTCTTTTATAGAAACCAGTATTACATCATTACCGAAAATTTCGTTAGCAAGTGATTCTCATGAAACTCAACCCAACGCAGGTGAAGGATAAGTTCGGCCCGATGTTCTCGCAGCGCTTCCTGACCATGGTGGACGCCTCGAAGGGCGTCGCCGAGATCGTCGAGACGTGCGCCGTGAAGGGCACCATCGAGTGGGACGCCGTGAACCGGTGCCGCGCCGGCGGGGCCATCCAGTATTGCGAGGTCGAGGGCACGACCATGGTCATGAGGGCCCGGCTGGGCGAGAGCCCCATCAAGTTCGGCCCCACGGACGTGGAGTACGGCGGCCAGGGCCTGGAGTCCGTGGCCCTCGACGGCGATAAGGTCCACACCAGGTGGGCGGGCTGCGGCGGGGCTGGCCTTGGCGTGGCTGCGTGTCTGGCGCAGGCGCCGGGCGTGCTGTACTCTATATACCCGACGGAGGAGGACCTGAAGGTCGGGGGCGCCAGGGCAAATCGAGTGGAGCTTGTCACGCCGCTGTACGAGAAGGTCACCATAGGCATCGACGACACCGATAACAAGGAGGGCGGCGCCACCTGGGTGCTGGCGCTCAAGGCCAGCAAGCTCGCCGCGGCTATCGAGGGCGTACAGCCCCTGAATCTGCGGCTCATCCAGCTTTTCCCGAAGTCTCCCCACAAGACCACGAACTGCGTCTCCTCCGCCATCACCTTCGCCGCGCGGCCCGGGGCCGTGGATAAACTCGTCGACAACGTCGTCTCGACCGTTAAGCAGGAGACCCGCTCGAATAAGACGGGCATCGCCGTGTACCGGGGCATCGGCATATCGCCGGCGCTCAACTCCTTCGGATGGGAGGTCAAAAAGCGCCTCGTCTCCGTGGAAACGGTCGAGGAGAACGTGAAGGGCACGGGCATCGAGTTCGTCGACCTCTTCCCGGACCGGGAGGGCCGCATCGGCGCGCTCGCGGCGATCGCCCTGTCCGAGGAGAGGACGGACGCGGCGGCGCTGTACAACGACACTGCCCTTCCGTTAATAAAGAGATGAGTGCGATGCTCTGGGAGACGATCACGGCGCGGGCCGTGGCCAACTACGCCCGAATCGCCGTCGGCGTCGGCCCGCAGTACGCGGAGAAGACCGTCGACGCTGCGGAGAAGGCCGCCGAAAGGGGGCTCGCAAGAGTCACGCTCGTCAGCCCGCAGCCGCTAAAGACCGTGCTGGATACTGTGGTCTCCGATAAGCCCGACGAGGCGCTCATTAACCTGCTAAAGGACGGCAAGGTCGACGGGGTCGTCCGGGGCTCTCTGGGCGCCAACTCGACGCTGAGATCCCTCAAGCGCATCATGGGCCTCCCGCGAGTCCTCCGGGTGTCGCTGCTGCGCACGCCTTCGGGCCGGTTCTTCTTTTTTGCGCCGGTGGGCGTGGACGAAGGGTGGACGGTTCCGGAAAAAATAGAGCTGGGCGAGGCCGGCGCTGCGCTGGTGCGCAGGTTCGGCGTCGAGCCTCGCATCGGCGTTCTATCGGGCGGCCGCACGGAGGACCGCGGGCGCTCGTCCAGGGTCGATAGGACCATGGACGACGCCGAGGCCGTGGCCGCGGCGCTTAGGTCAAAGGGAATCGATGCGAAGCACGCGGCGATATTGTTCGAGGACGCTGTGAACGAGTACGAATACATCCTGGCGCCCGACGGCGTCTGCGGCAACCTCATGTTCCGGTCGCTGTGCCTGGTCGGCTGCGGCGAAGGCTATGGGGCCCCACTCGTCGGGACCGACATCGTCTATGTGGACACGTCCCGGGCGGGAAGCGGATACGACCATGCCATCTGCCTGGCCAGTGCCATGGTGACAAAAAAGCCTTTATAAATAATTTTGATTGATATAGACGCTTCTGACTATCTTCTACAGTATTATGGCATGGTATCGGTCATACCACAGAGCGCGCAGAGACTTTTATAATTTTGATCCCTTGGGATAGATCGTCGATGAGATACAGAGATGGCAGAGACACAGAGGCGATCAATATAACACCCCCGAAGCTACCGGATAATTTTATTAATAGCCTCTTCATCTAGTGTATCTCATCGAAGATAAAAATGGGAGTGCTTTTTGCCCTGTGCCTCTGCAATCTCTGTGCCTCTGAAGGAACAAAAAGCGGGCCCTGTGACCTCTGAGTCCTCAGCGCCTCCATTTAATAAAAACTTTGACAGTAGTTCCGTGCTTGTGTCATGATCGTTTGCTGCTCTTTAAGGCACAACGGTGACGGGGGCACTATTTTTCACCACAAAGGCACGAAGAGCACGGAGGCCCACAAAGACTTTTTTATAATTAAGATACAAAGGGCACAGAGCCGCTTTTTGAACTTCTAAGATACAAAGGATTATGAAGGCACGATGGCAAAAAGTGCTCTTGCTAATTCCACTGTGCCCTTGTATCCTTCATGCCCTGATCGCCAATGAACCGGCTTTGTGATCTTTGTAACTTAATCTAAAAAAGACTTTGTGAGCCTCCGTGCCATAGTGCCTTTGTGGTGAAAAATGGTCTCCTCAGTGCTCTTCGAGCACTTAAAGCCAGAATGAAATTTTAAGGCGAGCAAGCAGGCGCCTTTACTATAAGCACGTAACTACTGTCTGCGCGCTCTGTGGTACAACCGATACCAGGAATGCCACAACTTAAAAGAAACACCAATCACATTAAACAATAATATCCTACCATTCTAATTTTTCGCCCGCTTTAAGGTCCACTTTCGCGATAGTCCCGGCGGGCAGCTCGATAGCGTACATGAAGCGGCTTTTGGGAAAAGCGGTGCCCACCCATGGCCGGACGTTCTCCTTCAGGTCGACGATCCGCCTGTCGGGGTCCAGGAAGACCACATCGATGGGGAACCTGACGAAGAGCATGTGGATGCCGTCGTATGTCACGCGGCCCATGTCGAAGATAAGCGCCCCGGCAAAGCTCTTCCGGAACATCAGGCCGAGAAGTTTCGAGAGGAACGAATCGGCGATCTCGATGTCGGCTGAAACGATGCGGCCGCCTTCGGCGGTGAGGCTCATGAAGGAGCCTATGGCAGAAAAACTATATATGAATATTGGGACTAGGTATGTAGCCGTGGGTTGAATGGATCTCATCGCATTCTTATTAAGCTTCGTCGTCATACTGGGCGCCTGCGAGTTCTTTACGAACGGCGTCGAGTGGACAGGCAAGCGATTCAACCTATCGGAGGGGGCTGTCGGCAGCGTGCTCGCAGCCATAGGCACGGCCCTGCCGGAGACGCTCATACCGCTGATCGCGATACTGATGATGGGCGGGGAGGCGGGCGACGAGATCGGCATCGGGGCCATCCTGGGCGCACCATTCATGCTGGCGACGCTGGCCCTATTCATCTGCGGCCTCTCCGTGCTGGTATTCGCCAAACGCCGGAACACCCGTACCCTGCATGTCAACGGCCAGCTCATCCGCCGCGACCTCACTTTCTTCCTGCTGGCCTATTCACTCGCCGCTATAGCGGCCTTCGTTCCCACCGAGTACGGTATTTTCAAGACTGTGCTGGGCTTCACGCTCATACCCCTTTACATCGTTTATACGATATACACTCTCAAGTCCGGGGAGGCAGTCGGAGGCGTGGACTTAAAGGGCCTTTACTTTGATAAAGTGATCAAGCGCTGCCTGCCGGGCAGGCCGGACAAGGACTGCCCGGAGCCCCGCGAGCCCTCGACCGTGCTCATCGTGCTGCAGGTACTCGCGTCGCTCGCGGCCATCATCCTTGGCGCCGACCTTTTCGTGAACCAGATCAGCGCCATAGCCGCGGTCATCGGCATAAACCCGCTTATCCTGTCGCTCGTCATCAGCCCCATCGCGACCGAATTGCCGGAAAAGTTCAACAGCATGCTGTGGATCCGTGAGCGCAAAGACACTTTCGCCATCGGGAACATCACCGGCGCCATGGTCTTCCAGAGCTGCATACCCGTGACGATCGGCATCCTGCTGACGGGCTGGCACCTGAACATCGCGAACCCGGCGGAGCTCCTGGAGGCGCTCACCATCGGCATCGCTCTTTTGTCCGGCGTTATACTATATATCGAGTCCAGCCAGAAGGAAATAAAGATGTCCGGGCTGATGCTCGGCGGGCTGTTCTACGTCATCTTCTTCGCCGCAGTATTGCTTAGTATCTAAACTCCAGCAAAGGCCCTAAAAAAAGCTTCACCAACATTTTTTAGCCACGAAGCGACACGAAGCGGGCATGAAGTTGCTCTAAGACTTTTTAAGTTGAGTACTTCGTGGCTGAAACCGTCTTCGTGTATCTTATTATATTTTCGAGGGCCTTGATAGATTAGCGCCCGAGTATAGCTCCTATGTCAGTGGTCGGGGGCATGTTGCGCTTATGTTCGTTATCCCGGACCCGTTCCATGATGTGCGCGAACGCGGCCTCGTCCACGCCTGTCTCCTTTTGTATCTCGCCATAGGAGAGGCCCAGGTCGAAGACGCCATACAGTATCTTATCCAGCGCCTCGTACGTGATGCCCATCTCGCCCTCGTCTGTCTGGCCCTTCCACAGGCCCGCAGAAGGCGGCTTTTTAATAATATCGTCCGGCACGCCCACGTGCTTCGCCATCTGCCGCACACGCGTCTTATACAGGCCGCCGATGGGCAATATATCCACGCCGCCGTCGCCGTACTTCGTGAAGTAGCCCATGAGCAGTTCAGTCTTGTTGCCCGTGCCCAGCACGATGCGGCCGTCCAGATTCGAGGCGAAATAGTTCATGATCATTCGGACCCGGGGCTTGACATTGGCGTAGGCTAGCTTGCACTTCTTCGGCCCGAGCCTCGGTCGGGAGGCGTAAACGGCCTCGACGATCGGGTCGATCTCGATGAGCTCGTAGTCGATGCCCAGGCTTCTGGCGAGGCCCTGCGCATCCTCCACGTCCTGCGGGCTGTTGGAGGTCGTGTCGGGCAGCAACAGGCCGTAGACATCGACGACACGCGCCGCCAGTATCGCCACGAGCGCCGAGTCGATGCCGCCGCTCAGCGCCACGACGGCGCCGCTGGTTTTGCTCGTCTCGACGACCCGGACTATGGATTCCTCGATCTCGTTCTCACACTTCACCAGCTCGTCCCGGGAAAGTAAAAGGCCCTTCATCACCCCATAATATGTGCTGCCGGGCTTAAAAGATTGTTATGAACATTTTTATGGAAAGCGGCCTTAATGTAATTGGTGAACGCCGTTGGCCCGACCCTACCCGGTATTGCTGGCAGTCCTGGGCGCAGTCCTTTTCGGGGCCAGCGCGCCGCTGTCAAAGGTCCTGCTAGGCGAAGTCGACCCTGTTCTCCTGGCCGGCTTATTATATCTTGGCTGCGGGATCGGGCTTCTGATCTTTAAGCTTCTGCTTCGTGCCTCGGGGGCGGCCGGCGGAGTGCCGCTTGACCGTAAGGATGTACCATGGCTTGCCGGGGCAGTGCTTGCCGGGGGCGTGGCCGCGCCTATCGCGCTGATGCTCGGGCTGCGGAGCACTCCGGCCGCGACGGCCTCGCTGCTGCTGAACTTCGAGTGCGTGGCGACGACGATCCTTGCCGCTTTCCTTTTTCAGGAGTATATCGGCAAGCGCATCTGGCTGGCCGTAGGCCTTATAACTCTGGCAAGCGCCGTGTTGTCCTTCTCAGGCTCACAGTTTGGCCTGTCCCCGGGCGCGCTGGCGATCATCCTGGCCTGCGTGCTCTGGGGCGTGGACAATAACCTGACCAGGAATATCTCGTCCAAAGACCCGCTCTCAATCGGCATCGTGAAGGGGCTCGTCGCAGGCACGTTCTCGCTTCTGCTGGCGCTCGCGCTCGGGGCCAGGCTACCGGGCCTGCAGGCGTTCGCCGCCGCGATGCTGCTGGGGAGCCTGAGTTACGGCTTGAGCATCGCATTATTTATCATGGCCATGCGGTCCATCGGGGCGGCGAGGACGAGCGCCTGGATGGGCACCGCGCCGTTCGCCGGGGTCGTCATATCCTTTATCATATTCCGGGCCACTCCCTCGACCACGTTCCTCATCGCGCTGCCCCTGATGGCGCTGGGCGCTTTATTGTTGTTCGGAGAAGAGCATGCCCACACCCACATCCACGTCCACGGGACCATAACGCATGAGCATATGCATGCCCATGATGACCATGACCACGGGCATGAACATTAAAAAAGTAAGTTATATTTTGAGCTTGCCGGCCAGGATGTCCCTGTTGGCCTTTTCGAGGTCCTTGTGCGTGCCCACGTCGCTCCAGTATATGCCGGTCGAATCGTAGCCGCATAATTTACCGAGCGCGGCGATCTTCGGGAACACGTCCGTCTCGATAGAGCCCACATCGGGCATGAAATCGACGACCTGGGGCTCCAGCACGTAGAGCCCGGCGTTCATCTTATAGGGCAGGACGGGCTTTTCCCGGAACTGCGTTATCTTATTGCCGTCCAGGTCGATGATGCCGTAGGGCGAGGGCATGTTGATCATGTTGATGGTGCCCCAGCACTCCATGCCGACGTGGAAGGCGACGATGCCGGAAATATTGGCATTCGATACGATGTCGCCGTTCATGACGATGAACGTGCCGTCGATCTTATCCCGGGCGGCCTTGATGGGGCCCGCCGTGCCCAGGCGGTTATCCGGGTCCTCGTAGGAGTACTCGATGTGCATGCCGAGCCCGCTGCCGTCGCCGAAGTATTCCTCGACCCGGCCGCCGCACCAGCCCACGAGCAGGACGGCCTCGTCCACGCCGTGGTGGCTTAATAATTCCAGCTGGCGCTCCAGGATGGGCTTTCCGCCCACCTTCACCATCGGCTTCGGCAGGTTATCTGTCAGCGGCTTCAGCCGTTCGCCGCGGCCGCCGCACAGTATGAACGCTTTCATGTCATCTCACGCTATAGAAGTCCTTGATCCGGACGGTATCCTCTAAAAAGGGTGTCGAGACCTCGTGCAGGACCGTGTTCTCGGTGGCCACGATGGTATGCGGCACGTTCGGCTCGATGCGGACCGTGTCGTTCTTGCCGAAGTGCTCCTTGTGGTCCTCGAACTCGATGTAGCCGACGCCCTCGATGATGTACATGGTCTCGTCCTTGCGGGGGTGCTTATGGAACGAGGTCTGGTATCCGGCCCGGATGTAGAGCTCCTTGGTCAGGTACTTGTCCGTGCTTATGAGCACTTTCTCATACCCCCAGGGCTTGTCCGTCTTATTCTTATACTCCTTTCGGACCTCCTCCAGCTCCCTCACCGTGTCAACGGTCGCCCAGAACACGCCGTCCTCCCGGTAATACCCGAGGCGGCTCGCCTCCGCCAGCCGCGGGAACAGGGCGTGCTCCAGGGTCCGGCCCTCGAAGTTCGAGACCTCGACGTCGTGGTTAATGCAATAGATGCCGCCGTTGATGTAGTACTCCAGCAGAGGCTTCTCCTTGAACGAGCGCACCTTGTCCTCGCCGAGATCCACTATCCCGTAGGGGCTGTGCATGCGGGTCACGAACATGGTGACGGGGTACGGGTTGTTCCTGTGCTTGAGCATCATCTTCTTTAAATTGACGTCCGTGACCACGTCGCCGTTCCTCACGACGACGGCCTCGCCTTTCGCCAGCTGCATGCCCGCCTTGAGCGCGTTCAGCGTCCCCAGCGGCTTGTCCTCGACGTGGTAGGATATTTTGACGCCTTTGTATTCGTTCCCGTACCTGGACTCGATCATATCGCTCTTGTAGCCCGTGAGAAGGATGGCCTCGTCGATGCCGGCGGACGCGAAATCGAAGAGCTGCTTGTCCAGTATGGTGACATTATCCTTGATCTCGACGAGGGGGGCGGGAGTGTTGTCCGTATAGGGCTTTAGCCTCTTTCCGGAGCCGCCGCAGAGTACCATGCCGATCATGGAGACCACCCGAAGAATAAACCGTGATACATTGAACTCTCTCCTATTTAGCTCGCTCCCCCTACATAAAAACTTTTTCGGGCCATCAAAATACTATCGGCCCATTTCCCCAGACAACTTTATAGTGGTTTGTATGTTTACTATTTTTTATGACTGTTCATCTTGTCCCGTGGGATACCTCACGTAACCTGCTGAGCCTGACCGATGAATTATATGAGGCTGCGGGCACCCTCGACTGCGTGTCGAAGGGCGACCTCGTCGCCGTCAAGCTTCACGTGGGCGAGCTCGGCAATCCCTATTACGTCCAGCCCTTCTTCGTCCACCGGCTCGTGCAAAAAATAAGCGAGGCCGGCGGCAAGCCGTTCCTCACTGACTCGAACACGTACTACCTGGCGCGGCGCCATGATGCAGTAGACCACTTCCAGACCGCCATGGCGAATGGCTTCGGCTTCTGCCAGTTCATCTCCGCCGATGGCCTGCGGAGCGAGAGCGGCCGGCCGGTGAAGACGAAGGGAATACTAAAGGAGATCGAGGTGTCGGGCGCCATCGCGGAGGCGGATGCCATGATCGTCGTCTCCCACGACAAGGGCCATGCCCTCACGGGGTTCGGCGGCGCCATCAAGAATATGGGCATGGGCTGCACAACCCGGGCCGGCAAGCTCCGGCAGCACCGGACCGTGGGCCTGAAGATCGACGAGGGCAAGTGCGTCGGATGCGGCCTCTGCCGCAAGGTGTGCGAGATGAGCCTGCCCGAGATCGTCGGCAATAAGGCGAAGAACGTCTCGAAGGAGTGCATGCGCTGCCCCGTCTGCATGGAGGCCTGCCCCAAAGGCGCGATAAAGCTTTTAAAGAAGAATAACCTCGGTAAGGCGCTCGCGTCGGCGAGCTACGGCGTGCTCTCAACTTTCGGGAAGAATAAGGTATCCTTCGTCAGCTTCGCCGAGAACATCACCCAGTTCTGCGACTGCGTGCCCGGGCCCGGCAGAGTGGTGATGAACGACATCGGCATATTCGCGTCCGACTCGCCCGTGTCCGTGGACGCGGCCTTCCTCCAGAGGGCTGACTATAAGATTTTCGACGAGGCCTACGACGTGGACTCCTGGACCGAGGTCAGGGAGCTTAAGGAGCTCGGCATCCCGGGCGAGCTCAAGCCGAAAATAGAGGAAATATAATTAACGGGCCGGAGTGCCGGGCTTCACGGCGTTCCTGTCGCTCAGCGCCTCTTCCCAGAGCAGGTCGTAGTCCTGGGGCTTATTCAGGAACTCAAGCTTCCCGATGTCCCGGACCAGGCCGTACATCTCCTTTCCTTTATTGAGGCCGATTTTCGAGATGCTGGCGGGCTTGAGGAACCGGATGTCCGGTATGTGGTCGCACCGCCCGTTGCGGATGAGGCGCCCGTCCGTTAATTCAAAGTACGCCCCTCCGCCGCATTTCTTGTAGGGCTCGTACAGGGAAGAGAACTCGCGGGATACCCAGTTCGACATCTTCAGCTCCTTATTTGAAGGGTTTATAGTCACGTGCCCGTAGCCGGGAGGTATGAGCACATGGTCTCCTTCGCCGGCCTCGATCATGGCCACGTCCACGATGCGCCCGTCCACGCACTTCTGTAAAAGATAGTGCGCCATGCCACGGAGCACTTCATAGACCTCGGGATAGGTGCAGCACGTGCCGGGGACGCACGGGTGATAATGCCCGGCGGTCTTGACGTACTCGCTGCCGAGCTTTCCGGGCGGTATGACCGTGATGTCGAAGCGTAAATGATTATCCAGCATGAGCGACCGGTCATTCCGGCTCAGGGCGAGGTCCCGATACATATAATAAAGGTCCATGTCCGGCGCGGTCTTAAGCCAGTCCATGTCGTAGATGACCTCCCGCATCTCGCTGAGCTTTCGCACGTCGGGCTGTACCGAGCCGGGGCCGAATTGGAGCGCTCTCTCCATTTTACACCATACCTATATTCGAGACCTACCTTTATATTTTTTAAGGCAGTAATGTGCCGGAGTAACCGAATTCTTTATAAGGCCGCGATGCCGTGACGTTATGACTATGGAAGACATTGACCAGAATAAGGTCTTTTATATGTGCAGGACGTGCGGCTTCGTGTTCGAGGAGAACCCGGACTGCTTTCCAGTAAGATGTCCGCAGTGCGGCAGTGAAGATACCGAAAGGACCTAAAAAAACAAACATTATGGCGGCCTTTGGGGCCGCGAAAGAAATGTTAAGACAATTTACTTCATCTTGTTGAGGAATCCCTGCAGGCCGGACCTGTGGCGGTTCTCGTCCGCGGAGGCCCGAATGAAGAACGCCTCCGCATCGCTGTTGCCCTCTTCCTTCGCGACGCGGGCCGCGTCCATTTTTTCCTTCGTGGCCATCGTCTCGCCGCCGAGCATGTACTCGAGATTCTCCTTCGTGCCCTTTATCTTGCTCAGCATGATCGCGACTTCGCAGGCGTGGCCCGCCTCTTCCATCGCCAGGCCTCTTAGATACGTGGCCACCTCGGGCAGGTTGTCCAGCTCCGCTTTCCTGGCCATGGCCAGGTACAGTCCGACCTCCATCGTCTCGCCGGTGAAGGTTTGCTCCATGATCTTCGTTAGTTTCGACATAATCAAGACTCCTCCAGGATTCTTTTATTCCTTCTCCTCATCAACCTTATGCATCGCGCCCCTGCGTGCTCCGCACTTCGGGCACAGGTGGGGCCGGATGACGGCCTTCGTCACGTTCCCGCAGACATCGCATTTGAAGCTTAACATACGGTTACCTCTTCATTCGTCTTTATTTGTTCGTTTGTTATAGAACATATTCGCGTATTCATATAAAGATTTTTTCATTAAAGACCCGTAAACCTCTCAAGACCGCACGAATACGGTTTCAGCCACGAGGTTACTCTAAGCGGGCCTGAAGCGACACGAAGACATTAATAAATATTTTTGCTGCGTTGAATATTGATAGGTCATTGTATAGCAAATAGTCTTATTTTTATCATTTGCGTAATAGCCAAATTTATCGATAGTTTCCGATTATCATTTTCAAGTTTTATGCTTTGTTGAATATGCCCTTTTAAGTCTCGGAGTGTACTGAGGCACTATTTTTCACCACAAAGGCACGAAGAGCACGGAGGTCCACAAAGACTTTTTTATAATTAAGAGACAAAGGGCACAGAGCCGCTTTTTGAACTTATAAGATACAGGATATGAAGGCACGATGGCAAAAAGTGCTCTTGTTCATTCCACTGTGTCTTTGTATCCTTCGTGCCCTTATCGCCAATGAACCGGCTTAGTGTACTTTGTAACTTAATTTAAAAAGAAAACTTTGTGGGCCTCCGTGCTCTTCGTGCCTTTGTGGTGAAAAATAGTGTCCTTTGTACACTCTGAGACTTAAAAGGGCATATTCAACAAAGCATAAAACTTGAAAATGATAATCGGAAACTATCGATAAATTTGGCTATTACGCA
>NZ_DATJPM010000083.1 GCF_035506375.1 Methanocella sp. | reverse complement strand
AATTAAGAGACAAAGGGCACAGAGCCGCTTTTTGAACTTTTAAGATACAAAGGATATGAAGGCACGATGGCAAAAAGTGCTCTTGTTCATTCCACTGTGCCCTTGTATCCTTCGTGCCCTGATCGCCAATGAACCGGCTTTGTGTCCTTTGTAACTTAATCTAAAAAAAGACTTTGTGAGCCTCAGTGCCATCGTGCCTTTGTGGTGAAAATAGTGCCCTCCGTGCCCTTAAAAAGCTTAAAATACGGGAGTAATTCACCACAGCAAAAGAAATTAATTATGACTAAACTCATTCATTTAATATTAAATCTCTAAATGTAGCTTCGCGGTCTTCGCGCTCGAAACAGTCTTCGCGGGCTTGTATGCTCTTCGCGGGCTTAAGCCGGACAGCAAAAATATTAAAACTTCTTGCCACGCACGCGGTCGATGTCGAACACGGCTGTCTTGGCGACGTGCATGACGGCGAAAGTGCCGGCCTGGATTGGGTCGGTGACCACCAGGTCGGCGTAATCGGGAACGCTGCCGGCCATATTTAGCGAGATAACGGGTATGCCCTCGTCGTGGAGCTTCTTGACCTCCTCCGATATGCTGCCGCCCATGATAGAGCCGGCCAGCACGAGGATCTGCGCCCGGTGAAGGCGCTTCACGGCCTCCACGGCGTCGGCCAGCGTGTCTTCGCCCACCAGGGGGATCGTGTCCACGCTAATGCGCTCGCCCCGGATGTTGTGCCGGTCCGCCTCGTTGATGGCGCCCACGGCGACCTGGGCGACCTGGGCCCCGCCGCCGATAATGATGACGCGCGACCCATAGATCCGGTCCAGAGGCGGGTGCAGCGTGACTTCCTGCACCAGAGACATCTTTTCGAGGGCCTTGACGAGGTCGTCAATATCTTTTACGTTCTCGACCTCCATGTAGACGTTGGACATGCCCTCCTTGTCGCCCTTGTCCACGATAAACTGCTGAGTGTACGTGATGTTGCCGCCGTGCTTGGCGACCATGCCGGCCACGTCCCGGAGCACGCCCGGCTTGTCCTTGCAGAACATGTTGAGGGCGGTCTTGCCCGTGGACATGGCGCTCCGGGAGTAGATCAGCTCGTACTCGTTGACGTAGTTATCGACGTACAGGACCTTCTCGGTCCGGGCGATCTTGAGCTCCCAGCCCTCCTTGTCATAGACGTCTAACGTCCAGCCCTTCTCGCCAGGCTCGATGTCCTCGAGCATGTCGGCGATCTGCGACGCCGGGAGGACGATGGCGTTATCCGGCTTCTCGCAGACGAGCACCAGGTGCTTGATGGTGGGGTTGTACAGGAATTCCTGGGGGATGGAGAAATAGTAGTGGCCGTCCTTGTTCTTGCTGTAGCGCAGTACAAGTAAAAACTGGCCGTCCACACGGTAGACGTGCTGCAGGCCCGATATGAAATATTCCTTGAGCTCACAGCCCCGCTCGATCCTGTCGATCACGGCCTCCATGGCCCCTTTCATTTCCTGCGAATTATACCTATATGCCATCCCGGACTCCCTCAGGCTTATCCTTTATATATCGTTTTAGGCTTGAACTTTTCTTCAGCCCGGTAAAGGGCAGTGGCGGCTTGAAAACTCCCTGCTCGGTGATGACGGCAGTGACGTTCTCCATCGGCGTCGCGTCGAACGCCGGATTAAATGCCGGCACGCCCGCGGGCGCTATCTGCGTGCCATTCCAGCGCCTCAATTCCTCCGGGTCGCGCTCCTCGATCACCACGTCCTTTTCCGCATGGCGGAAGTCGAACGTCGAGAGCGGTGCCGCCACGTAGAAAGGGATACCGTGGGCCTTAGCAAGGACGGAGTGCGAGTAGGTGCCGATCTTGTTGAAGACGGCGTCCTCGACGATGCGGTCGGCGCCGACGATGACTTTGTCCACTTTGCCCTGGCGCATCACGTGGCCCGCCATGCTGTCCGTGATTAGCGTGACCGGTATGCGGTCCTCCATCAGCTCGAAGCAGGTGATGCGGCTCCCCTGGTTCAGGGGCCGCGTCTCGCAGGAGATGACCTTGATATCCTTTCCCTGCTCGATGGCGGAGCGTATCACGCCCAGGGCGGTGCCCCAGTCGACGCACGCCAGCCGGCCCGCGTTACAATGTGTCATGACCGTGTCGCCCGAGCGCAACAGCGCAGCGCCGTGCTCGCCGATGGCCCTGCACTGCGCCACGTCCTCGTCCGCCAGCGCCTTTGCCTCAGCCAGGGCTAATGTTTCTATTTCCGCCCGGTCCCTGCCGGTGAGCGCCTTCGTCAGCACACGGTCGGCACCCCAGGAAAGGTTCACGGCCGTCGGGCGAACGCGTTTCAGGCTTTCAGTCTCTTTTATCAGCTCTTCCCTGTAGTCTTCCGCCTTTATCGTCCTGGCCAGCAAGGCGACCCCGAAGCCGCCGGCCGCCCCGAGGGCGGGAGCTCCCCGGACCTTCAGCCGCAGGATGGCGTCGTTAAGCGCGTTAATGTGATAAATGTCTATCAGGGCAAGCTTCAGGGGCAGGGCCGTCTGGTCGATTATCGTAACGCAGCCCTTCTCGTCGCTCCAGTCTATGGTTCGCATCAACATTAAGTAATGAAGAGAAGATAAAAACCTGTTGGTTTCACACGGGTGGCGTTGATAATTGCGAATGCACCCGTAGTCAAGGCAATATATTTCATCTCGACAGCTAATTTCTAATCATGAGCGACGGTCTTTCAGGCATAAACAGGCGGGCATTCCTAAAAGCCATGGGCGCTGCCGGCGCCATGGTCCTGGGCTCCGGCGCCCTGGGCTGCGTGGGCAGCTCTATGAACGAGGGCCCCACGCTACGACCGACGGGCAACCTCACGTATACTGTGGCAGGCAAGACGCAGGCGAAGTTCGCCGAGTTCCAGCCGCTGCCGTCGGCGGTCACGCCCTCCCTTAAAGACTATAGTGTCGACGTTTCAAAGCTCTCGGGCCTGGATAAGCTCGGCGTCGATGACGCGGGGAAGAGCGCCCTGGCGAAAAATTTATTCTACCTGACACCGTCGAGCGACGCCCAGATATACGACGTCTACAAGAGCCTGAGCGAGGCCGGGCTCCCGGCGTTCGTGACCACCGACTCGGTGCTTCACACCTATCACGTCTTATTCGATTACATTTTAAGGATGCTCGAAGTCGAGCACTTCAGCCCCGACATCCTCGACCTCTCGAAGCTGTTATACGACGAGTCGAAGGCCCAGATGGACTCGGCAACAGAGTCAGTTAAAACGGCCGCCCTCAAGAACACGGCGTTCTACGCTGTGGCGCTCACGCTGCTGGGCGAGTCGCCCTCGATACCATCGAGCGCCAATGGCATGGTCCATGATGAGCTTTCCCTCATAAAGGCGCACGAGGGCTTCTCAAAATCGCCTATCTTCGGCTACAATGAGGACTACAGCCAGTACGTGCCCCGGGGCCACTACGACCGGAACGACACCCTCAGGAAATATTTCATGGCCATGATGTGGTACGGCCGCATGTCCTTCCGCCTAAAGGATAAGGACAACCCGGAGCTGCCGAAGGAGCAGACGCGCCAGGCCATACTGATCACGCTCGCCTTGAAGGGCAAGGCCTTTGACCTGTGGAAGGGCATCTATGAGCCCACGGTATTCTTTGTCGGCGAAACCGACGACCTCTCGGCCTATGACTATAGCTCCCTAATACCGGAAGTCTACGGCGGCAGCGTAAGCCTGACGGACCTGGCCGACGACGTGAAGCTCCAGGCGTTCATGGATAAAGCCCTCAAGCTGAAGGCGCCGAAGATCGTATCCACGGAGCTGACGGATACGGATTACGAGGAAAGCGGCACGGACACGGTCAAGGGATTCCGCTTCATGGGGCAGCGCTTCATCCCCGACTCCTACATGTTCCAGGAGCTGGTCTACGCGAAAGTGGGCACCCAGAGCGACCCGCGGCTTTTCCCGATGGGCCTGGACGTAATGGCCGTGCTGGGGTCAAAGCGGGCCTACGACATCCTGGACAAGATCTATAACGAGACCCATTACAAGAATTACGTGAAGCAGATGGAGTCTCTTAAAAGCCAGTTCGCGGCTCTGGGAGCCGATACGTGGACCCAGAACCTCTACTGGTGCTGGCTCTACTGCCTGATGCCTCTGCTGAACGAGAAAGGCGACGGGTACCCGACGTTCATGAAGAGCCAGGCGTGGACGGATAAGGAGCTCGACACGTCGCTGGGAAGCTGGGCCGAGCTGAGGCACGATACGATTCTATATGCCAAGCAGAGCTACACGATGCGTGCCACGGCCATCATGACGCCTCCCGAGCCGCCAAAGGGCTACGTGGAGCCCAACCCGGAGCTATACGGGCGCCTTGCGTCGCTCGCCGGCATGACCATCGACGGGCTTAAATCCAGGAACCTGCTGCTGGACGTGTTCGGCGACCGCCTGTCAAAGCTAAAAGACCTGTTGGCGGCGCTGAAGGCCATCTCGGAAAAGGAGCTTACGGGCACGACGCTGTCGCAGGACGAGTACGATACGATCCGGTATGTCGGCGGCACGCTTGAAGGAATCACCACCTTTCCGCCGGAAGTCAAGGATGCGATCACCAGCGATACGGACGACAGGATGGCCGTCGTGGCCGACGTGCACACCGACGTCAACTCGAATAAAGTCCTTGAAGAGGGCGTCGGCGATCCATACTACATTTACGTGGCCGTGCCCGCCGGGGGCAGCGTCGTCGTCGCAAAGGGCGCGGCCTTCGCCTATTACGAGTTCAAGTGGCCCATGGACGACCGCCTTACGGATTCGAAGTGGCAGGACATGCTCAAGGGCGGCTCGCCGCCCGAAGCGCCCGGGTGGACAAAGAGCTTTAAAGCTTAACGTCCGCCCGCTTTTTTACCGTTCAGGGCAACAGATATATATTTTAACTTCGTTTTAATCAACTAAGGGTTTACAATGGAAGGGGATATGAAGGAGATTGTGCTCGGGCGATTAGAGCAGAGGCTGAAGGAAAAGGACGATGAGATCCATTCCCTGAAGAAGGAGCTCAACGCGGGCGGCGACGTGAAATCCCTCTCGGAAAAGGTCGACCACCTTGAGTCTGAGGTCAAGGAAACACAGATAGCCTTATCAGAGGTAATGAAAAAGGTCGGGGCTCTTGAAGGCGCCCTGAGCACGATGCTCATGAACCTGTCGAACGCGGCCGAGGAAGGCTATCCGGAAGAGGACTTATCGTCGCCGGGCGTGCCTCCGGACGACCAGCCCTTCGACAAGTTCGCCGCCAACCAGAAGGATATTAAGGAAGACGGCCATAACCAGAGCGACGCCACCAGGTTCTTCCACCTGAGCAAGAACTCATAAGCTTCTGTCACTATGCACATCAAAGAGATCGAGCTGAACAACTTCAAATCGTTCGGCCGTAAGGCCAAAATACCCTTCTTCGATGATTTTACCACCATCAGCGGCCCCAACGGGTCGGGGAAAAGTAACATCATCGATAGCATACTCTTTTGCCTGGGCCTGTCGAACTCCCGCTCCATGCGTGCCGAAAAGCTGACCGATCTCATCTACAGCGTCAACGGCAAGAGCACGGGAACGGCCGATGTCACCATCCGGTTCGACAACACGGACCGGGAGATGCCCATCGACCAGGACGAGATCACGGTCACCCGGCGCATCAAGTCCAGCGACAGCGGCTATTACTCTTACTACTATTTCAACGACAAGCCCGTCTCGCTCTCGGAGATCCATGAGCAGCTCCTCAAGGCGAAGATATCGCCCGACGGATACAACGTGGTCATGCAGGGCGACGTCACCCGCATCATCGAGGTCAGCGACTTCGAGCGGCGCAAGTTCATCGACGAGATCGCCGGCACGGCAGAGTTCGACGAGAAGACCGATAAGGCGTTGAGCGAGCTGGACATCGTCCGGGAGCGCATCGACCGCGTCGCCATCATCATCGCCGAGGTCGAGGCCCGCCTGACTCAGTTGAAGGCTGAGCGCGACCAGGCATTATTGTACCAGTCATACCGGGACGAGAAAATAAAAAATGAGGGCTATTTAGTCCTGTCCGAGCTTAAGGAGGCGCAGCAGCTTCTGGACTCCCTGCTGGACGACATCCGGGACAAGACCGAGAAGAGGGCGTCCATCACGGCCGACGTGGACAAGAAGAGCGCCGCGGTGCAGAAGCTCAAGGACGACATCAAGGCCCTCAACGCCACCATCACGGATAAGGGCGAGGGCGAGCAGATCCAGATCCGCAGGCAGATCGAGGAGGCCCGCGCCGGCATCAAGGCCTGCATCAACATCATCGATTTCTCAAGGTCAGAAATAACGAACAGGGACGCGGAAAAACAAAAGCTCTTCCTGGAGACGGAAAAGGCGAAGGGCCAGATCGAGGAGTACGACGGCAAGATCGCCGAAGAGGAGAAGCGGAAGCTAAGCCTTACCAGCGAGATGGGATTCTGCACGGCCGGCCTGGACGAGGTGCAGAAGAAGATCTCGGCCATCGACGAGCGGTTCGCCGGCGTCCGGACCCGCCTGGCCGAGATCAAGGCGGCCCTGGAGGCCTCACGTAACCTGAGGAACGAGAAATTACGGGAAAAGGATCGCATACTGGACGCGGCACGCCGCAAGCAGGACGAGGAGCAGGACGCCGGGACGGAGATCACGTCCAGCAGGAGCCGTATCGAGGAGGCCCGCGTCGAGTCCGGGAACCTGGAGAAGGACGTCGCGGAATTGCAGCGCCGCAGCCAGGCATTGATGGCGGACATTAACGATATGGACGGGGCGCGGTCACGGGCGAAGGCCGAGCAGCACGGCGTAGAGGAGAAGCTGCGCAGGCTGCAGGAAGAGTACGCTAAAGCTGAGGCCCGGGTCCGGGCCTACGAGGACCTGGACGGGTATAGCGAGGCCGTCGGGGCCATCATCAGCGCCCGCAACTCGCACGAGCTGCCGGGCATATACGGCACCATTGCCGAATTAGGCAAGGTGGACCAGGAGTACGCCACTGCCCTGGAAGTGGCAGCCGGTAACCGCATGCAGAACATCGTCGTGGATAACGACGAGGACGCCGCCCGCTGTATCTACTACCTGAAAGGCCGAAAGCAGGGCACGGCGACCTTTTTACCGCTCAACAAGATGCGCCAGAGGGTCCAGCTGCGCAACATCCGGGAGCCCGGAGTCATCGATTATGCCATAAACCTGGTCCAGTTCGACGCGAAGTTCGATCCCGCCTTCTGGTACGTGTTCGGCGATACGCTCGTCGTGGACACGCTGGAGACCGCCCGCCGCCTCATCGGCACGGGCCGCATGGTCACGCTGGACGGCGATTTAATAGAGAAGAGCGGCGCCATGACCGGCGGCTACCGCTCCCGCACGAAACTAAAATTCAAAGCCTCCGAAGAGGAGCACATCAAGGAACTGGCGGAACAGATCACGATCCTCGAGGCCAGCCGCGACGCCGTCCTGAAAAAGGTCGAGTCCATCGACGGCCATATCTACACCCTCAAGAAGGACCGTTCGGATATCGAGACGCAGGCATCCAGGCTCAACGCCCGCAAGGAAGAGCTGGCCGGACGCCTCACGAGGCTCGATGCCGTCATAAAAGAAAAGGAAGCCGCCATTCAGACGCTGCGCGAGGACCGCCGGAAGCTCCGGGACGAGCTGATCGGCGCCGAGGAGGCCATCTCCAAAGCGGATGGCGAGATCACTACCATAGGCGCCGAGGCGGGGAAGCTTGAGGAGGAGCTGAAGGGCTCCGAGGTGCCGGCACTCACCGAAGAGGCGGCACGCATCGAGGACGAGATGAAGCGCCTCGACGGCCGGCTCCGGGACACGGAAGCGGCCATCGCCTCCCTCAAAATGGAGCAGAATTACATCAACGCCCGTATCCAGGAGAGCAAGGGCCGCGGCGAGCAGATCGACCAGAACATCGCCGCCCTGAAGGAAAAGATCTCCCAGAACGAGGTGCAGATAAAAGCCCACGAGCAGAGCGTCGAGGAGCTCACGAAGCGTGAAAAGGCCATAGAGAAGGAGCTCGCCGGCATGAAGAAGCAGCGCGAAGAGATGTCGGATGCGCTGACGGAGGCGGACCACGACCTTTACGACGCGAGGCGCCAGCTGGAGCGGCTGACCGGCATGCTGAACTCCCTTGAAATAACGAGAGAGGAGAGCCTGGATAAGATCAAGGCGCTCGAGAAGACGGTGCAGGAGCGCGGCGTCCAGCCTTCCGAGGAGGTGCCCCCCGTGGACAAGGTCAGGTCAAGCATATCCCAGCTCGAAAAGAAGATGCAGGCGCTGGAGCCGGTCAACATGCTCTCCATCACGGAGTACGACAGCGTCCAGGCCCGGCTCACCGAGCTTACGGGCAAGCGGGACACGCTGCAAAAGGAACGCGAGAACATCCTGGAGAAGATCGAGCATTACAAGACCATGAAAAAGGAGACGTTCCTAACGACCTTTAACGCCATCAACGAGCACTTCAAGGCGATCTTCAACGAGCTGTCTGACGGCTTCGGCGAGCTCATCCTGGAGAACGCGGAGGACCCGTTCGCCGGCGGCCTCACCATCCACGCCCAGCCCCATGGTAAGGCGCTCCACCGGCTCGAGGCCATGTCGGGCGGCGAAAAGAGCCTCACGGCCCTGGCATTCATCTTCTCGATCCAGCGGTACCGGCCCGCGCCGTTTTATGTTTTCGACGAGATCGACATGTTCCTGGACGGCGCGAACGCAGAGCGGGTCGCCCGCATGATCAAGAAGCTCGCGGACAACGCCCAGTTCATCGTCGTCTCCCTGCGGAAGCCCATGATCGAGTCGGCCAACCGCACCATCGGCATCGCCATGCAGGAGAACAACATCTCCAGCATCACGGGGGTGAAGCTCCGTGCAGATTGAGGCAATGGTACAGCACCAGGAAGAGTCCATCGAGATCCTGCTGGAGATGGCCAGGGCCGGCGAGATCGACCCCTGGAACATCGACATCATCGACGTCACCGACAAGTTCCTGGCCCGGATCGTGGAGCGCGAGAAGATCGACCTGCGGGCTTCCGCGAGGACGCTGCTGTACGCTTCTATATTATTGCGCATGAAGTCCGACGTGCTCGTGAACGCTCCTCCGCCAGAGCCCGAGGACGATTACCTCCCCGACTTCGACCTGGAGCCCGAGGACTATCCGATGCTGGAGCCCAGGCAGAGGAACGCCGTCGCCAGGCCCGTCACGCTGCAGGAATTAATTACGGAATTGCAGCGGGCCGTGGCCACAAGGGATGCCTCGCACATGCGGAAAGCCCTCAAGATCGAGAAGCCCCCGCGGAAGACCATAGAGGAAGTCCTGGGCATCGCCCACAACGAGGACATCGAGGCGAGCATCATAGACATGACCGGTATCCTGGACCGGGAGTTCGCCTACCGGGAGTTCGTCATGTTCTCCGAATTAGTAAAGGACCCGACGCCCCACGGCATCGTGGACGTGTACCTGCCGCTGCTCTTTTTAGCGAACCGCAAGTACGTCACGCTCACACAGGAGGTCCTGTTCGAGGACATTTTCATCCGGAGGTCGCCGCCGAATGGATGAGAAATGCCTGCTGGAAGCCGCCCTGTTCTCGGCCGGGAAGCCCGTCGGCGAAGCCCAGTTAAAAACCCTGCTGAACCGCTCGAACACCTACATTAATTCGCTGGCGGAGAAACTCATGGAGGAGTACCGGGAGCGGAACTCGCCCCTCGAGGTGGTCAGGCTTGAGGGTAAGTACGCTCTTCAGCTGAAGCCCGAATACGCCGAGCGCGTGGTCGGCTTTTCGCCTGGCGAGCTGAGAGCCCCCGCGCTACGGACGCTATCCGTCATCGCCTACTATCAGCCCCTCCAGCAGTCGGATCTCGTCGATATCCGGGGCCAGGCCGCCTACGAGCACGTGGCCATGCTCCTTGAGAAAGGCCTTATCGCGAAGAAGCGCGTCGGGCGGTCCTACGAGCTCACGACGACCGACGCCTTTTGCGACTACTTCGGGCTTACAAAGGGCGACGTGCAATCGATTAAAAATCAGATCATGAAGAAGGCGAAGCTTAAAAAAGAGTCTCTCACGAAGTGGATCGACTCGAAGGTGCCTGATAATAATGCCTTCGACGCCGTCAGCAAGCTCATGCCCACCGTGAAGTAGCCCTTATAGTAGCTTTTTTATTATAGTACATTAAACATGTAATTACCGGAGGCCTTCGTGTGCTCGTTGAACAACTGCTTCGCCCTTACGGCGCCAACAAGTTCGAGATCGTGGAAAAAAAGGGCCTGGGACACCCGGATACCCTGTGCGACGGCATATCCGACGCCATTTCCCGGAGCCTGAGTAAGTATTATATAGACCATTTCGGCAGCATACTGCACCACAACGTGGATAAGGTCCTGCTCATCGGCGGGCGATCGAAGCCGAAATTCGGCGGCGGCGATATCGTGAGACCCCTGGCCATTGTAATAGGCGGAAGGGCCACGGACGATGCGGACGGCACCCGGATACCGGTCAACGATATCGCAAAAGAGGCTACGGAAAAGTTCCTCGGGAAGACAGTGAAAAACCTGAATGGCCACTTCACGGTGGAGCCCCGCATCGGCATGGGCTCGACTGAATTGAGAAGCCTCGTGGGCCGGGTCGTCTCGAACGACACGTCCATCGGCCTGGGCTATGCGCCCTTCAGCCATCTCGAGGAGAACGTCACGAAGATCGAGCCGCTGATACGCTCGGTAAAGGGAGTCGGCGAGGACGTAAAGATCATGGGCATCCGCAAGGGGGACGGAATCCAGCTCACGATGGCCGCCGCTATGGTCTCGAAGTATATCGGGGACATGGAGCGGTACGACGATACAAAGCGCAGTGCCGAAGAGAAAGTCCTCGACTACGTGACGCCCGGCTGGGCCGACGTATCCGCTATCGTGAACAGCGCCGACAAAGGCGATGACATTTACCTGACCGTCACCGGCACCTCCGCCGAGATGGGCGACGACGGCGAGACCGGCAGAGGTAATCGCCCGAATGGCCTGATAACGCCGGGGCGGCCCATGACCATGGAGGCGACGGCGGGCAAGAACCCGGTGAGCCACGTCGGTAAGCTGTATAACATCGTGGCCGGCCGGATGGCCGCGGACATCGCCGCCTTCGACGGCGTGGAGGAGGCTTACGTCTATCTGGTGAGCCGCATCGGCGCCCCGCTGGAGGAGCCCCAGATAAAATCGGCGAGCATCTACGGTAAAATAGATGAAAAGAAGATCGAGCAAACCATTGACTACTGGCTCGAGCACATACCGGACGTTACCGAGGAATTCGTGAAGGGCAGGATATAATCCCTCGGGACTCACCACGGCGGCACGGAGGCACCACGGAGGGCACGGCTTATTATTCACCACGGCGACACGGCGAACACGGCGCTTTTTTATGATCGGCACGGCGACACCACGGCGACACGGTTTCCTGATAATATTATTCAGCAGGGGTCTCCGAGGGGTAAGCAAGAGCACTCCGCCCGATGTCAGCCCTCTTCAGGATATAAAAGTAAGCAGGGGGTCTCCGAGGGGTAAGCAAGAGCGCTCCGCGCGGCGTCAGCCCCCTTTAGGAATTAAAAGTCCTCCGTGCCCTCTGTGTCCTCCGTGGTTAATATTAAACCGGTGTCCTCTGTGGTGCCTCCGTACCCATC